>DAOVTM010000009.1 GCA_030633145.1 Desulfobulbaceae bacterium | reverse complement strand
CGGACGAATTTTTTTTGTTTGGTTCGATTGGCAGCAATTTTATACAATGCCTTGGTGAGTTGTGCCTCTGTAAGAAGCAGGTCATTGACATCAGGACTTTGCTCAATTCTTGCTCTAAACTGTGACAAAGCCTGCTCTATATCAACATCGTCACCATAAAAGCCTTCACTATGCAGATCACGGTCGGACGACCAGACTTTTTGCAGATATTCAATGCGATGCTGTTGAAATATTTTGGCAACCTTTAGCCTTTTACCCTCATCAAACCAGAACGATAACCACCTCTGTACATATTCTGTCGGTCGATATTCACTTTGTGGTGTCAGCCATTCTATTTCGTTGGCAGCGATGAGAGGAGTGCCGCCGCCACCGCTGAAACCAACAAGGACTCCAGCAGAGGCAAGCATCCGCATGGCGGCCTGTGTTATTGAAGTTCCGGTTCCAAGAAGAATGCAGGTCGTATTGGCAATGGGAATATTCCAGTACTGTTTATTTTGCCTGTTCTCTGTGAGATACAGAACCCTGCCATCCTTTTGCATAACCCGGCATTTTTCCAGATAAAAAATGTTGGCTCGCTTGGAGTGAAGAATTGCTTTTAAATCTGTTAAGGTGTCCATTTTCCACCAAATAATTGCTGGGTTGTTGGTTATTCTTATTTTCGTAGCCTACTGGTGTATGTAGAATTGATCATATCAAAGGTGAGGTATTGAGTTATCTGATTACCATCGAGTTTCAGCTAACTTCAAAATTTGTTGAGGTACACAATACCTACGTCAAAATGAAAAAAAGTACTTCTTATTCAATAGCATATTTTATGTAGTGTTGATTGGTCGTACATGTACACTGTCTGTGGTATGTAGTTGTCACGAAAGTGCCAGAATGTAAATTGGCGAAGGTATTGGTACAGGTACGGTTTTGAATTGAGTCCATCCTAAACAACAATGATCTCTGGGTCGAGATGTATATTTGCTCAAACTGAGATCCTCCTTTATCCAGAAATGGTTGGACGAACATTGGTAGCATGAAAATATCCTGCTCATTTTATACGGCTCAGTGACCTCCATGATGTATATATAAGGAGACCATGGCCGCCTCTGCCCCGCTCTATGGCCGTGCTACAGCGCAGATTCTCCTCTCTCCCCTTTCCTATTCTTATATCCAGGAGTTTTTGCCCGATCAAGCAGAAGACGAGCTGATACAGTGTTACGCCCTGAGCGGCGGGGTTCCCCGTTATCTTGAGTTATTGCAGCAGTTCAATGGTTTTTCCGATGCCTTTGAAGGACTTGTGTCCTGAAAAAATCAGGGCTTCTATATCAGGAAGCACGTTATTTGCTCCATGAAGAAATTTCCTCACCCATACCTGCTGGTCGATACTACAGGCAATAGGATGAGGTTGCAGGAAGATTCAGCGAGATCGCAGGCAAGCTGGGCTACCGGCCAACCAGCTAACCTATTACCTTGAGCTTTTGCGTGACCTGTTTCTTATCTATCGGGAAGTGCCTGTCCTGGAAAAGAATCCCGCTAAATCGAAAAAAGGTTATTATCAGGTGGCAGATCCCTTTCTCCGTTTCTGGTTCGGAACCGTGTTTCCGTATGAGAGTTTTTTAGAATTCGGTCAAGTTGATATGATAAGAGAACGTCTGGAACCACAGATCCAGACCCATATTTTCTGGTGCTTTGAGCAGCTTTGCCGTGATTATGTCCGGCAGCATTCCATGCAGTTTAACTGTGGCCGCCAGTGGGCAAAAAATTATGAAATTGATGTTCCAGGTGTGATGTGGATGGTCGTCTGAATCTGGTGGGTGAGTGTAAATGGAGCCGTAGAAAGGTTGGGGTTTCTGTGTTGAAGAAACTGGATATTAAATGAAGTTTACAGGATAGAGGAGGGTGGTGTAATAAAGCATAAAAAACCCGGCTGAAAGCCGGGTTTTGTTGAAAATTACTTTACGTTATGCTTATGCTTTTATGGCAACCTTCTTGTCTTCTTTCTCTCTGTTTACATAGGTGAAAAAGACCGGGAAGGCTACAAAGAAAGCAACACAGATCAGGTACTCAATCCCCTTGATGTGGGTGTAGTAATCGACCAGGGTATGCAATGGGGTGATCATTCCGGTGGCGGTCATGTACTGACGAGCCAGTTCCATTACTGAACCTGTCTGGCTCAATCCACCGATCAGTGCTGCTGTTGCCCATAATCCTACCAGTGCGCCAAAACCTAACATGATTTTACCAGCTATTTTATTATTCTGTGCGGCCATGATGTTCTCCTTGTTCTATATTGAAGTTCTTTAGTTTTTTACGTTTTTTGCTGCGAGGTTCTATGCGCCGGTAACTGCGGTCAGGAGACCCATTGCCAGTCCACTGATTCCGCTGTCTGCCATGCCGCCGATCAAACAGGCTGCTCCCCAGATACCGATCAGTGCTGCCATTCCCATAACGACACTCAAACCAAATTTTGATGCTTCGCTACTGATGTTGACTTGCTCTTCTTTTCTGGTGATTGTATTTGCGTTCATGATGTTCTCCTGAAAGTTTATGTTTTATCGTTTATCTTATAATTCTGAATGATGCAGACATCGTGCCAAAACTAAAAAATCAGATGTGTGTTATGATGATTTTGTTTCAATCTGTTGATATTACGCTATTAAATTTTAATATTTATGTTGAATGTGCGATATGGGGATCTTCCCTAATCTCCATTATGCAACAGTTTACCCCTCAATTGTGTAGGATTACAAGAACATATTGTGGCGGGATGCACCATTTATGTGGCGTGTTTGTTAGTCCTGCTGACACCTGTTTCGCTTTTATCAAAAATATATGCAAGAAGTATCACTACACTTTGCAATAGTTACGACAGAGGAAGATGTAATAAGTTCGCAGTTCATGGAGTAACAGAATTGCATCGCCTGGTATGCAAATTATTACAAGTCCCAATCGAAGTGTATGAATGTATACTCTACCCCTGAATCTCGTATTGCTGTCCCGGCAGCTGCCGGATCAGCCCCTTCAATTCCAGGCGAAGCAGCAGGTCATGTAGTTGACTGGATTCCAGGCCGGTTGCGGTGGCCAGTTCATCAATATTCACCGGATAGACATCCAGTGAAGCAAGCAGTTGTTTTTCCTGGGTACTTATATCCTGAGCCGGTTGTTCTCTATCTCCTGCTTCCGGCTGCGGGTGCATAGCTGCGGCCAGTTGCAGTTCATTGACCACATCCTCTGCTGACTGCACCAGGAATGCTCCCTGCTGTATCAGACGGTGCGTTCCCTCGCTCTTGCCGGAATCAATCCTGCCGGGAACGGCAAAGACCTCCCGTCCCTGTTCCAGAGCCATGCGGGCGGTTATCAGAGAGCCGGAGCGGCAGGTCGCTTCCACCACGATCACCCCGAGTGAGATGCCGCTGATAATCCGGTTGCGGGCCGGAAAACGAAATCCCTCTGGACGGCTTCCCAGGGGATACTCACTGACCAGCACACCCTGCGCTGCCACCTGCTCATACAATCGCGCATGTGAGCGGGGATAAACCACATCCACGCCACAGCCCAGCACTCCGATGGTCTCACCCCCGGCAGCCAGCACCCCGCCATGAGCCTGACCGTCAATGCCCAGGGCAAGTCCGCTGACCACCACGATCCCTGACCGTGCCAGTCGGGCTGCCAGCATATTACTGATGCGTTTGCCGTAACTGGTAGCGGCACGGGAGCCGACAATGGCAACTGAGAATTTGTTCAGGCAGTCAAGTTTATTTCCGCGACAGTAGAGGACAACAGGAGGGTCATGGATGGTGTGCAGACGGGAAGGGTAGAGGGAATCATCACAGCAGATCAAGTGAATACCCGTTTGGCGCAGGCGGGACAGTTCATGTTTGGCCCAGGAACGAGCAGTATCAAGACAGGATCGACTGGTGAAGATTGATGCCAGCCGCTTGCCGATTCCTTCAACACGAGCCACATCTTGACCGGCAGCCAGCACCTCTGCCGGACTTCCGAAGACAGTGAGCAGCCGATGGGTCAGAGCCGGGCCAAGACCGGGAACAGCCGTAAGGGTCAGCCAGTTCAGATGGTTGTCCCGAACCGCATCTCCCCTCACTGCTCACCCCTCATCACTACTAATCAACCATAAAGGTTGCCAGATCCTTACTTCGTGTAGGATGGCGCAGCTTGGCAATGGCCTTGGCCTCAATCTGCCGGATCCGCTCCCTGGTCACTGCAAAACATTGACCAACCTCTTCCAGGGTATGATCACAGCTAAACTCGATCCCGTAGCGCATACGCAGCACCTTTTCCTCCCGGGGAGTGAGCGAACCCATGACCTTACAGAGACACCGTTTCAGACTTTCCGTCACCGAGGCATCCTGCGGATCGGTCTGGCTCTGATCGACAATAAAGTCGCTCAACATGGTATCCTCTTCCTCTCCCACCGGGGCATCAAGGGAGATTGCATCCCTGGCGGTCTTGAGGGCTGTATGCACCTTGTCCACATCCGTATCCAGCTGCTGGGCCATCTCTTCCGGACTGGGATCGCGGCTTTCCACCTGTTGAAAATCACGAGAAAAACGGAGCATCCGGTTGATGGTCTCAATCATGTGGACGGGTAGTCGGATGGTTCTGCCCTGATCGGCAATGCCCCGGGTAATGGCCTGGCGGATCCACCAAGTCGCATAAGTGGAAAATTTATAGCCCCGTTTATAATCATATTTTCCCACCGCCTTCATCAGGCCGATATTGCCCTCCTGAATCAGATCCGGCAGTTGCAGACCACGGTTGAGAAATTTTTTGGAAATAGAGATAACCAGGCGCAGGTTGGAGCGAACCAGGGACTCCCTGGCCTGTCGGACTCCTTCCCGTCCGATTTCAATCTCAGCAAGAATTTCATGGAAGGTCTGACAATTCACCCCAATGGTTTCAGAGAGTTCCAAGATAATCCGTTCTTCTGCTTCTTTGGCATCAAAGGCATCCGACCGCTCTTTATGGGCAGAGAGCATGGCATCCTGCTGAGCCTTGACCCGAATTCTCTTAAAGGTGGTGGCAAGTTCCTGCACAGCGTCTGCCAGGGAAAAAAGCCCCTGGGAGCAGATCTGGTAATCACTGAACAGTGCAGATACACGGAGACCTGCGGCCAAAATCTCGCTGTTCAGCCGTTCCTGTTCACCCTTCTCTGTTGCTGCCTTGAGCTTGATATAGAGTTCCCGACGCTGCTCGTTGACCACTTTGGCCTGATCAATTGCAACAAGAAAATCATCGCGAAATCCAGCCAGGGTCTGCTCATCACTTGCCGATACCCCTTTGAGGACGGTGCTGATCCGCATATTACCACGCAACAGCCCCACTTCAAGGGTTTCCAGGGTGGAAATTCCCAGGCTGAGGCGCAGGATCGAGTCCTGTACCCGTGCCTCTCCTTCCTCTATCATCCGGGCAAGCTGAATCTCCTCATCATGGCTGAGCAGATCAAGCTCTCCCATCTCTCTCAGATAGATATTCATCGGATCGACATGACCCTGATAACGGTCATCAACAGGTTTAGTGCCATTTTTTTTCTTCTTTGTCCCTGCCATACCCGCCCTGTCGATGATGTTAAACTCTGAAGGCAACTCTGTTGGTCCATTCACTATGCGTCCTCCCCTCTCCTCATCTACTTCTGAAGCCAATTTTTGCAGACAATACATTTATAGAATAGCCGCATCAAAAGTACTAATTTTTATACTCTACCAGATTTTATATTTCTTTCAACAAGTTATATGGAAATAATCAATTTTTCTTTACAATGGCTTGCTTTTTCTTGATCAGTTCCAGTTGCAACGGGAGATCTCCTGCCTGTCCAGCGGCAATAAGCTGTTCCTGCAGATCCGCACTTTTGCGTTGCAGGGCAACAGATTTCAACCAGACGAGCAGTTCATCACAGACCCCGCGTCCCTGGGTTGTGTCAGTATCGTCTTCCCCGCCGCGCATCAGGAGATCGGCAAAATACTGTCGTTCCAGGTTTTCAGGAAGAACAGAAAGTAGCTGTTCCGGCATAACCACCCCATCGGTTTTGAGCTCTTTAAGACAGTCAATCACTGTGAGAAGCGGAGGGGCGCAGTCCAGGTCAGCCAGTCCTCCCAGCAGCAGGTCTTCAAGGTATTCAGGATAGAGAACGATGAAATCAAGCAGTTGACGTTGCTTTCGCGGCAGTTTGGCGATGAAGAATATACCCTCTGACGGTACTCTTCCCCTATCTATACCAGGTACAGGCTCAGGTACAGGCTTTGGCTCCACAAGCTCCGGTGTTCCAGAGAGGAGTCGGGCCGGTGCAACCCCGAGCTGTTCGCTGAAATGGGCCGCCATCAACTCCCGCTGATTGGGATCTGTTGCCTCCCGTACCAGGCTGCTCAGTTCCTGCATGATTTTATTCTTGCCGGACAGGGTGAGTCCATGTTCCCGTACCAGGGCGGAAAAGACGAACTCCGGTAATGGCAGGGCATCTTTGATCAGCTCACGAATCCCCAAGGCTCCCTTTTCCCGTACCAGGGTATCCGGATCGTGTCCATCGGGAAGCAGGGCCACCCTGGCCTCAACCTGTTCACTGAGAAAAAAAGGAATGGATCTGCGAGCTGCCTTAAAACCGGCGGAATCCCCGTCAAAGAGCAGCACCACCTCGTCGCAGTAACCGCGCAGCGACTTGACATGGCTGCGGCTCAGAGCCGTACCCAGTGGGGCAACCACGTTGTCTATACCGTGGACAGCCAGCAGCAGGAGGTCAAAGTTTCCCTCCACAACAATGGCCTGACGGCTCTTGCGAATCGCCTCACGATGCTGGTACAGCCCAAAGAGAATCCGGTTTTTCTCAAAGATCATCGACTCCGGGGAGTTCATGTACTTGGGCTTGCCCTCTCCCAGGATTCGACCGCCAAAGGCGATTTCCCGTCCGCTCATATCAAAGATGGGAAAGAGAACTCGATCACGGAAGCGGTCATAATAGCCGCCCCGTTCTTTTTTCACGGCCAGACCGGCCTGCTCGATGGAGGTGATGGAGAGTTTTTTTCCCTGCAGGCGGGAGGTAATATATTTCCAGCCCCCGCTTTCCGGGGACGGCACATAGCCGAGTCCATATTTTTTGATAAACTCTTGATTTACTCCCCGCCTGGTAAGATAGGCTCGTGCTTCCTTGCCATGAGCCTCGCTCTGCAGACAGCTCTGGTAGAGCTTTGCTGCCTCATGGTTGACCAGGTAGAGCTGCTCCCTTTCATGCATCCGTTTACGATCCGTCTTGCTCATCTTACGTTCAGGCAGGTCTATCTGATAGCGCTGGGCAAGATCCTTTAATGCCTCGGGAAAGGTCAGGTGGTGATATTTCATCATGAATGAAAAGACATCACCCGACTCGCCACAGCCAAAGCAGTGAAAAAACTGTCCCTGGGGATTGACGGAAAAGGAAGGTGTTTTTTCGGTGTGAAAAGGGCAGAGACCGGTGAAACGGGTTCCTGCCTTTTTCAACTGCACAGATTCTCCAATAACCTGGACAATGTCTGCGGCCTCGCGGACCCTGTTTTTGATCTCTTCCTGGGCAAAGGACATATCAGAAGACAGAAGTCGGTATATCAGTGTTGTTTACGTTTTTCATATATGCTTTGCGGTTGACTTTAGTCCTTGTTCGTCGTACCATTTACAAGAAAGATATACCATCTATAATTACCAGTAATTAAGATAATTCACAATAATTACCAGCATGCGCTTTGGGACAACAGACCCTGAGCCACACAGGAGCAACTATGACCTATGATATAGACAAAATGCTCTCTATAGAAGTTAAAAAAGAGATTGCAGACCGTTATTTCGGGTTCCGTAAACTCATTGAAGACGACACCCGCAACTATGACGATCAGGTGGCGGCCTCTTTCCGACGGCTTGAACAGAAAATAGGGTTTGATCTGGTCAGGCTGTACATCTTACTGAAAGATGAGCGGCTTATCCATGATTTTTTCCAGGTAACCGGCCTTGAAGAGCAGTTGTTCTTTGATCCCTACCTGGCCGAGTCTCCCACCATCCGCAAACGGGTCTTTGCCGGTCGCCCTGTACACGGTCTGACCCAAAAAAGCCGCTTTCGTAACATGGGCTTGGATACCTACCAGGAACTGGTGGAAAACATTGATGAATATCGCGAAAACTATGCGCAGCTGCGCAGTGAGCAGGAAACCATTGCCGAAGAGATAAAACTCTTTTATCGCAAAAATGACCTGGGAACCATTATGGGATTCCTGCGCGGCCTGGACGGTCCGAGCAGCCATAAGGCAGGAACCATGGAAGGCGGACTGAACCCCAACACCGGCGATAGCCTGGACAAGAAGATGAAGGTGTCGCCGCCCCCGCCACTGGATGATATCCTGCCGGATATCCCGCAGATCCCCCCGCTGGATGAGCTGAAGACTCTTTTTAAGGTCATCCTTGATAAGGCATACAGACAACAGGGTGAACCTGAAATGCGGAGCCTGGTACACCCATGACCGAACAGATGTATTTTTCCTCTTCCCTGATTGCGGCGATAGCCGTTTTCGGCGGCTTGATCTTACTGGTTGGCGGCGGTGAAAGCCTGGTCGGCGGAGCCACCCGGCTGGCCAGGCGGCTGGGCATGAGTCCGCTGGTGATCGGTCTGACTATTGTCGCCTTTGGCACCTCGGTACCAGAACTCTTTGTCAGCCTGACCGCCTCCATGCAGGGGTACCCCGACATCATGATCGGCAATGTGGTGGGATCAAACATTGCCAATATCGGCCTGATTCTTGGCATAAGCTGCCTGATCATGCCCCTGGTTCTGACCCTGAAAGAGGTGCGGATTGAGTTGCTCATCGTGGTCAGTGGTTCTGTCATGCTTATGATGGCAACCGCTTATGGGTTTTTCCCCAGGGTACTCGGCTTTCTCTTTTTTCTGACCCTGATCAGTTACACCATTATCACCTACCGGGTGAGTACCAGCAAAACAGCAGCCAGTGACGGGGCTGGACAGGATGGAACTCAGCCAGAACCACTGTATAAGGCCGTTCTGCTCATCATCGCCGGTCTATTGCTCCTTGGGTTCGGCTCCAACCTGTTCATCAATGGTGCCGTGGATCTGGCCCGTGTTTTTGGTGTCTCTGAACTGATTATCGGTCTGACCCTGGCGGCAATTGGTACTTCTCTTCCAGAACTGGCCTCCAGTATCTCCGCCCTGCGTCGCAATGAATCAGGCCTCCTGATCGGTAATGTTATCGGCTCCAATATGTTTAACCTCTTTATGGTGCTGGGGCTTACCAGCCTGATCAAGCCCTTTGAACTGAACCAGGATCTGCTCCAGCGCGACCTGCCGGTGATGCTGGCCTTTACTATGATCCTGATCCCTGTCCTCCATCGACACGGCGGCACTCAACGGTGGCACGGGGTTATGTTTCTGGGGGGATATCTGGTGTACTGTTTTAGCCTGGTGTATGTATAGAGTCAGAAAAACTTATGAATAAAATTAATAATAATATCAATACTATAATTATATACATGCTATACTCTTGCACGAAGGAGGTATTATTAAATGTCTGAAAAATTAAAAATAGATAAAGATTATATAGATAAACATTCTGATGGGTGGATAAAAAAAGTGGAGCAACTTTACTCCCAAGTAGAAGAAGCACTCAAAAATAAGCCTGGAGTGGAGTATAAAACCGATCAAATGATGGTCATGCGTGAAGAGCTAATGGAAAAGTATGGGGTTCCGTCCAAGAAAGTGCCAATATTTGATTTATTTATTGCTAAACAATTAAAAGCTACATTCAAACCAATCGGCTTATGGGTGCTTGGTGCAAAAGGACGCATTGATATCCTTACAAGTAAAGGTTCTTATACGCTGGTTGATACTGGGGATGATGATGCTCATCCCAATTGGAAAGTATTTGCACCACAAAATAAAGCGAAAGGAGAAGCATTTAATACGGACTTCATAGAAAAACTGGTACATTAAATATGAGTGTATTTGATAAATTGGAAACACTTTTTAACGAAATTGACAACCGGTATTCAAGTATCGAATTTGAAGCCAGGACAAAATGCTGGAGTAAAAAAGAGCAACAATACCAAAGTAAGCGTGAACTGAACGATCAAGCCTATTTTCTCTTTATGTTTTCTCGACTCGAAGATCGCATAAGAATACAAAGCACAGCGTTAATCATAAAAAAGCAAGCATCAATACAATCATGGAGACAGCGTGCTGCCTGGGACATACTCCCATCATCTTCAAATGAAAATTATCCGTTTAAGAAAAGGTTGGCATTGGTGACACAGAAGGGAGCCTCAGACTACAATTTAGTTTCTGATTATTACAAAGAGCGTAACTCCATAGCTCATGGAGGTTCATTTACCCGGCCAATTTCTATGCCGACTGTTATTAATCAACTAAAGCGCTTGTACCGGATATTAAAAGCATAACCAGCACTTATTAACAACTATAACTGATTGACATCACAAGGTCTGGACTACCAATAAGGCACTACACCGAAACAAAAAGATATGGAACGAGCACAAGTCTTGGGACATGGGAATATAGTAGTTCCAGAAAATATTCGGCAAACCCTTGAAGAAATCACGAGGCCATTGCCGAAGACGTAAAACAACGGTATTCGAATCGCAATTGATACCAATATTCAAGAGACAGCGCATGAGAACTCCTTTCAAAAAACTATCTAAGCTCAATGCATGACAGACAGAATACACAACACCCCCAGACCGAGCCAGAATTTGGCGACATTCCGCTTCATCCAGATGGGGAAGTCATCTCTATCTCCCGGAGTAAACGAAAACCTTCTTCCCGAAGTGCGTCAAGGAGCAGATCCAAGGCAGGCAGACGGAAAAAAAGCCCACCCCGAAGACCTCCCCAACGAAAATCCGGAAAAAATTGGTTGGTTTTCCTGCTGTTGACCCCGGTTATTTGTTGCCTGCTCTATCTTGCCGCTGCGATTTACCTTGTGCCGTTCCTCGTGCAAGGATCCATTGCAGAGCGGCTCAGCAAACGGATTGGGCAAACAGTCAGTATCCGGGAGGTCAGCTTTTCTCCTGTCACCCTTCGCCTTCATCTTGCCGACATAGAGATAGAGAGCCTGGCGAGCATCGCAGCCATTGACAGCCAGCTCCGACCCGTTTCCCTGCTCCAGGGTAAAATTGAGTTTGCCGCAATGCGCATGGAACAAATGCGGGCAACCCTGGTTCGTTCTTCTGATACCGGTATCAGTGACATCCTTGCTTGGATAGAGGGAAGCGGCTCCCGCTCTTTTCTGCCTGGCTGGCTACGGATTAATGGATTCTATCTGGCTGATTCCCAGCTAACCCTGGATGATAAGGTCAATGAGCAACAGCACCTCCTGGAGGAGATAGAACTCAGCCTGCCCGGTGGTACCGGTCGCAGCGGGGAAGAACCTTTTTTAAAGGGTATTTTCAACGGTAGCCCCATCAAGATTAAGGGAGAACAACGGGGAAAGGGAGAAAATGGCAGCGAGACAAGACTCTTCCTGCTGCTCAACGACCTTGATCTTGAAAAATATTTTTCCCAGCTGGTGGGGACGGACAAGCTGACTGTTTCCAGCGCAGACAGTAATGCGGTTGTGGAAATCCTCCTCCCATCGCCGCAGTCTGGTGAACAGCTAACGCTATCAGGAACTCTGACCGCCACCTCGCTGAATGTCCAGTCTGTTATAAAAAACAGGCAGTTCAAACTTACCGTGCCAACCGCAAAACTGGTTGTTCGGGCATCTGGCAACCGCTTCACTGTGGAAGAGTTGACCTTGGATGCACCGCAGCTCGTGACAAAAAACGATGATTCAACAGATAGTACGCCCCTCCCATGGACAGCCGCACTTTTTTCTCAGCTTACTGCCCCCCAGGGCAACATTGCAATCCAGCAGCTATCCATAAAGAACGGCTCCCTGAAAAACAAACACCAGCTCTGGAACAAGGTAAATCTGCAACTCAGCGGATCAGGCCAACAAACACTCTCCCTTTCCGCACAAAGAGAGCAGGCATCTATCCAGTTTCAGGGTACAATAACTCCATCCATGGATCTCTCCGGTAAGCTCTCCCTGCAAAATATAGAACCCGATCTGCTGCTGCCCTGGCTGCCAGGCAAGGAACTGCGCTTTTCCAAAGGAAAACTGGATTTTGCCGGAACCTTGCAAACAGTAAAACAGCAAAATAGTACAGAGGCATGGCCCAAGATCAAGATCAAGGACAGCGCAATCCAGGTTCGCAATTTTTCCCTCCAGCAGAAGAAGAGCAAACTGATTTCGGCAGCAGAGATGAACCTCTCCGGTTGTACCATGACCGACAGGCAACCTGTATGCCGGGAGTTACGGTTTGACAAAGCAGAGTTTTCCAACGGGTTCGTTTCCCTGCTCAAGGAACTATCCTATGACACCCTGGCAATAAGCAATTCCTCGCTTACCCTGCCCTGGCCTGCAGGCGGCAAAAAATTCGTTTTCCTGAGCGATCTTACACTCCACCTGACACGGTTGGCGGGAAAGGACAATCTGAGTCTGAATGCGAAAATTGCTGGTCAGGGAAAGGTGCAGGGCAAGGGTTTTCTTCGTAAAAACGGGCAGGGAGTGATTCAGTTGACCATCAGCGAACTCCAGCTCAACCAACACCCGGAACTGTTCAGCAAATGGCTGATCCCGGTAGTCAAGCAGGGCAGCCTGCAACTGAAAGGACGTTTAAAACTGCCGGAGAATCGCTTTGCCGGGAGTTTTAAACTGAATGATTTTATGGCCGAATCCGGCAAAGGACAGGCAATCCGCTGGCAGCAGGCAGCAGGCACCGGGGTTACAGCCAACCTTGCCCCTTTTTCCGCAACTTTTGAAAAACTCACCCTGTTGCAGCCGGTTTTACAAATGGATAGTGATCAACAACTGCCGAATGGACTGTTTTCCCTCTTCCGGCGGGAGGACAAGAAAGCAATACTGCCCCCGATTACCGTGGATCACTGTGAAATCGTTAATGGTGTCCTGTCCGGGAAAACGCGGAAGAGCAAATATAACGGGGTAAAGGGAACTGTAGGGCCGTTAGCTCCTGGTAGTCCGGCTCTGTTCAACTTATCCGGTAAAATGGGCAGCGCAGATTTCAGCGTCAAGGGGACTGTAGGACGCAATGGTCATTCTATTGACGATTTTGGCTTGCATCAGTTTCCCATGAAGACTTTTTCCCCCCTCCTTGCCGACCAACTGGCAATCGAGGGAGACAGTGGAACTGCTGAATGGACGGTGACCCCATCCACGGACGTGCCGGGACGACTGGAACTGACAGGACTCACCCCCCTGCCTGGCTCTGATTATTCCTTACTGCTCGCCCTCTTGACCGATGCGCAGGGATCATTCAGCCTGGAGTTGGAAAACACATCCCCTGCCGGGATGATTGACGCACTGGTAGTCCGCTTAAAAAAACTTCGTTTGCAGACCGTTGTATCGCCCTGGCTGGTGCTGACAAAGACACTGCCAGATCTGAATCTGGCACAGAATATTAATTTCTTCCCAGGCGAATCCACCCCTGACTTCATTGATGGGCTGGATGATTACACCCAACTCCTCAAGCAACGACCCCATCTTTCTATTGCCCTGCAAGGAAAATATGACGAGGAGGATGAACAGGAGCTTATGCAAAAACTGCAAACAAAAGCAGATCTGCAACCCCTGCCCGAGGTACGGATCCAGTTAGCCGACAACATCCTGAGTACTCTTGCCTTACAGCGGGCTGAGGTTATCCGCAATTATCTTGTTGACAAGCTGCAAATCCCGGCGGCAAGGATTGTCACAGAAGAGGTAAGTGCCGGGGGAAGCAGGGTTGAACTTCTTCCGGTTCCGCTCTGGTAATCAGTTATCAAACACCTCTTCCAGGCTTGTTGCATTAAGAAGACGTACTGCCCAGAGTTGCAGCTGTTGTACTTCTGCTCCTTGCAGACGGTCTAATACCGTATCGTTGATATAGCCGAATTTACTTTCAAGCTGTCGGGTCAGGATATCGACAAGCCCTTTTTTTTCCCCTTTCTTTTCCCCTTTTTTCTTCCCTTTCTTCTCCCCTTTTTTCTCTCCTTTTTTCTCTCCTTCCTGGAACCACTCCTGTTCCCATTCTCTCATTCGTTCTGCTAACATGGTTTTTACCTCCTTCAATTCTTCCATGGCCGGGGGGTCTCCCAAGCCTCTGTGTTTTGCAAACAGAACCCGCTTGACCCAAACGGTAAATGCACGACGCAATGACACCTGTTCCGGCCCGGAAAGCCATGTGAGCAGCTTTTCCAAAACCGTGATAATCTGTTGCGAGCTGCGGCTGTTTTCAAGCTGAAAAAGAGCGGCCACAAGGTTTCTTAACGGCTCCAGTTCATGGTGCAGGTACTCTCGTTCTGAAATCAGCAGATAGTCCAGCCGGGGCTGAAAGCGGGCAAGTCTGCCCGGAATCACCGGCATCAAATCCCTGATGCTGGTTGGCGCAGTCCAGGTTGTCTCGCCGTTATGCAACACTATTGGCAGTACAGGTGGGAGTTTCTTCTCTCTGGTCAACATATCGGTGCGGATCAAATCTTCGTATAACAACCCGATATAGGTCATTAACCGCACTGCCATCCATTTATCTATAGTTGACTGAAACTCCAGGAGAATATAGACATACAGCCACTCATTCCCCCACCAGATACGCCAGATTAAATCGTCATCCCGATCTCGAATATCGTAACTGACCTGCGATCCGCTGACCTTTTCAAGGGTTTTGAAATCAAGCTGCTCAATCCAATCTTCCTTGACAAATCCACGCAGCAGATCTTCTACCATTTCTGGATGCGAGAAGAGCAATTTGTAACTGTTGTCGTGTTCAGCCATATAAAATGCACCTGTATGTTAAAATATTAACACCTGAGCTATTTATTGTAAAGCAGACCTCGTAAACATACTTTGAATTCGTGCTGATTATAGGACATTTTCAGAAGTAATAGAGTGGTTTTGAGTGATGAGTTATGAGTGTTGAGTGCTGAGAAAACGTCGTGCGACCACTCACTTCTCACCCCTCACTTCTCACACTGACCATTGTCTAATTATGAGCTAATATACTGAAAATACGTACGTTTTAAAACTCGTCTTGTTTATTTTTACGAGGTCTGTAAAGACACAGGAACCATCTGAATGTCAAATGTCGAACATGGAATGTTGAGAATTACGAAGTAAAGGCTGGAAGCCGCAAAATATCCATAAAGCAGTCCACATGAAAGTCAGCCTTGAGTTCACGATTGCGAAAGCCGATCAGCTCCATGCCCATGGAGGCACAGTGTTCCTGATCCACAGTGGAATCTCCGATATAGATGGCCTCATCGACTTCCAGGCCGAAATGCTTAAGGATCATCTCCAGGCCGTCTGGAGCCGGTTTTGGATGCGGCGCAGTGGTGGCGGTAACCACCATTTCAAAATGATGACGCAGCTTGAAGATATCCAGTACCATATCCATGGTGTTGGTTCGGTTGGTGGAGATAGCCCGGTGGTATTGTGGGGTGATGGTGGTCAAAAACTCGATCAGATCAGGAGCAATAATCATGTTGTGAAGAAAAGGGGTGTAATCCAGCTCCAGCCGGTACTGATGCACCCTGTCCATGTCAACGCTGTGCTTGCGGAAGATATGATCCACTGAGTCCATGACATTATGGATATGGACATACTGTACCTCCTCTTCATCCATGGGCGGACAGTCTAATCCGGCCAACAGTCTGTTGTAATAGGAGCGGTTGGTCTCTTTGGAGTCAAACATCACCCCGTCGCAGTCAAATATTACCAGTTTCAGCATGGGATTCAGTTTCCAGGTTCAGGTTGCGGGTTCCAGTTCAAGGCCATAAATTTCTCTGTTCAACTCGTCAAAAAACTGCTCCATGAACACATGCCGCCTGCGAGCCATCTGCTGCCCCAGAGGAGTGAGCATCTGGTCGCGCACCCTGGACATCTTGACCTGGAACTCCCGATAGGCGGTGTCTTCTCTTGAATACGATTCAGTGGAGGCGGGATCAATCTCTGCGTTATGGAGCCGAGCCCCGATCTGACCGGCAAAAAGAAAGGCGCGGCCAATACCGATAGCCCCGATTGAGTCGAGCTTGTCTGCGTCAAAGAGGATTCTTGCCTCCAGGCTTTCCGGTTTGGTTGCGCCTCGAAAACGGTGCGCCCGGATACAATGGCAAATTGGTACTATCTCCCCCTCAGAGTAGCCTAACTTCAGCAGAATCGGGGCTGCCATCTCTGCGCCAAGCTCTGCATGACAGACCCTGCCTCGGCTTCGGCTCTCCTGACTGCGGCCAATATCGTGGAGTAGGGATGCCGGTGCCAGCACGGCCAGGCTGGCATCCATTTTTCGCCCCATTGCCATGGCAGATTGAAAGACCCGCTCACTGTGATCCGGGCCATGGGAACCGCCCTCTTGTAAACAGTACTTTGCGCTGATCCGGTGCAGGTCGGTCAGCAGATCCTCATCCGGTTCCGTGCCGTTTTCACTGCTGCTCACTCGTCAAAAAACTCCTGCCTGAGCCAGCGGATCCCCAGCAGTAACAGCTCCTCATCATTCCCGGCCAAGGCCTGTAACTCTGCTGCGTTCAGAGGTCGCTTCATGGAAATTCTGTCATCTGCCATCTCCTGGCGAAACGTATCCAGGTTATAAAGGGCTAGAATAAACTTGTTCGATTGTCCATGGTTGAGGCGAAAACCGAAATGGATACGGGGATGCTGCAACAGTTCCATAAGCGGATCATTGAAACGGTTATAATCGGCCATCCCCTGAACCTTAAAATAGCTCTGGGCTGTCTGCTGCCGCGCTTCAGCAAAACCCTGGCAATGAGGTTCCTTCATCAGGACAAACTGCTCTTTTATCGTGCCATCGCCCTGTCTGGATGCGCCCCGTCCCACCGGATAGGCTCGGCAGGCTCCGGGCCGGTCTCCATAGACCGTGCATCCCTTGTCATTGACAAAGACGCAGCTAGCCTGACCGTCGTCCACCATGGTCAGGTAGCAGGCTGGAAAGACCATACCTTGCTCTTCCTCCCACTCGATGATCACATATTTTTCCAGAAAGACACCGGAATTGAAATCGAGCCGGTTCTTTAAGCGCAGCACGTCATAGGGAGTCAGGATCAGATCCAGCTCACGGCAGCACTGGGTGAAACAGGGAACCCCTGGATGACAGTCAAAAGAAAACTGATCCTGCTCTTCCAGGGGATGAAAATGTTCAGGTAATTCGCTACTCATGATGCTCCTTGATTCGTATATCTATAATTCCGCAATTGAATTTATACTCGCTGTAAATGGTGCTAACAACGCACCCTACCCACTATCAACTGTAGGTCGGGTTAGGTAAGCGAAGACTCCGTCTCGCAGGCGTAACCCGACAGAATATTCGGGGGTATCAACAGAGTTGTCTTTCTCACCGCTTTTTAAGGGAAAGAAGCGGGCTTGCTATAAAGATGGAAGAATAGGTACCCACAATCACCCCAAGCAGCAGAGCCAGGGAAAAGTTATGGATTGCAGAGCCGCCATAGAAAAAGAGAGCCAGCAACACCAGCGAGGTGGTCATCGAGGTGACAAAGGTCCGGCTCAGGACATCGTTGATACTTCGGTTGATGATGCCTCCGAACTTCATGTCCGCGAACTTGCCCATATTCTCTCGGATGCGGTCAAAGACAACCACCGAGTCATTGAGCGAGTACCCGGCCAGGGTCAAGAGGGCAGTGACCAGTAACAGGGTGACCTCCAGGTTCAACAGGTAGCAGATACCCAGCACCACCAACACATCATGGAGGGTGGCGGCGGCGGCAGCCAGTCCAAAGCTGAAGTCAAAGCGGATGGCCAGGTAAAAGAGAACACCGAACAGGGAGATAAAGATAGCCTGGATGGCCTTATTACGCAGCACCGCAGATATCGACGAACCAATCTCTGACTGGCTCTCCAGGAAAAAGTTCTTATCTGGCTGGGCATTGCTCAGGATGGCGGTGATCTCTTTACCAAGATGCCCCACCTTGTCTTCAGATTTCCTGATCTTGACGATCAGGCGGTTTTCGCCGGTGACCTCCTGCAGGTCAATCGAGGTATATCCGCCGTCCTTGAGAGCGGAGCGCACCTGATCCAGTTCAAAGGACTGTTCCGCCTTGTACTGAAGTAAGGAACCACCGGCAAAGTCAACCCCCAGGTTAGCCTGACCACGCAGGATCTGGACAAAGGCAAACATGCCGATAAGCATCATGACCGCAGAGATGCCAAAGGCGATCTTCTTAAAGGACATGAAATCAAAATTGGCCTTTTTAACCACCTGCATAAACTTGAGTTCTTTCAGTTTACGACCGGTATAGAGCCAGTCATAGACCAGGCGGGTACAGAAGAGAACAGCGAACAGGTTAAAGATGATACCCAGGGAGAGGGTAACGGCAAACCCTTTAATCGGGCCGGTACCAAAGAGGAACAGAGCCATGGCCGTAATCAGGGTGGTTACCTGGGAATCCACAATGGACCAGAACGCCTTGTCAAAACCAGCATCCACGCCCGACTTGACTGATTTACCCAGGGAAAATTCTTCCCGCATTCGTTCAAAGATGAGTACGTTGGCATCCACAGCCATACCAATGGAGAGGATAATACCGGCAATACCGGGCAGGGTCAGGGTGGCCCCGAGCATGGCAAGCCCGGAAAATAGGAAGAGGATATTCAAGGCCAGGGCAAGATCGGCAATTACCCCGGAGAGACGGTAATAGATGACCATGAAAACCAGAACCATCAAGGCACCGAAGAGACCGGACATCAAACCCTTGTCAATGGCATCCTGCCCCAGGCTGGCCCCGACCGTGAGATTCTGGATAATCTCCACCGGTGCGGGCAAGGCACCGACCCGCAGAACAATGGCCAGGTCAGTGGCCTCTTCATGGTCAAAGCTGCCTGAAATCTGAGCCGACCCGCCCATGATTTTCTCCCGGATAACCGGAGCCGAGCGTACCACCCCGTCCAAGACAATGGCCAGCCGCTTATTGACGTTTTTCTCGGTAATACTGGCAAAGATCTTGCCGCCCCGACCGGTGAGATCCAAGCTGACATAAGGTTCATTAAAGGAACCACCAATGCGTACCTGGGCGTTTTTGACCATATCACCGGTCATCAGGATGGACGAATTGATCAGGAGCGGCACCTTACGTTCCGTCTTGGTCTTATTATCAACTACCTCCTCGAAATAAATCTCGGTTCCCTTGGGCAGACTGGCCTGCAGGGCAAGATTGAGTTGTTTGCGGGGATCGCCCTCCTTCCATTGACCTCCTGTGACCGCCTGATTGATGAGCGCATTTATATCCACTCCGCTTTCATCCGCAACCATCTTGAATTCCAGCTGGGCGGTCTTGCCGATGAGTTCCATGGCTCGATCCTGGTCTTCGACCCCGGGTAGCTGCACCACGATCTCATCCTCACCCTGACGAATAATCACCGGCTCCGCCACACCAAACTCGTCAATCCGGTTCCGGATGATCTCCAGGGATTGAGCAACGGCATTTTTGCGGATAAAATCGATTTCTTCCGGGGTCAGTTTCAGGCTGATACGGGGAAAACTGCCCTCTTCCGCCTTGACCTGGATATCCAGGTTGGGGAAATCCTCCTTGATGACATCGTTGATAGTCTTCACCGCACCAGTGTTGGGCAGGGTAAAGAGTATATGACCGGGTTCTCCTGAATCCAGCTGCACCACGGTGATATTTTGTTCCGCCAGTCCATCCTTGAGGTCAGAGGCAGCCAGATCAAGGGAGTTCTCCACCGCCTTGTCCAGGTCAACACGCAATACAACGTGCATACCTCCCTGGAGATCAAGACCAAGTTTCAGCCCCTGGGGAGCCAGGTATTTCGTCCACCACTCGGGCGCGTCCTTATAAAAGGAGGGACCAATGGTCATGAGCGAAAAGATAATAACAGTAAAGAGGAGTCCGATTTTGAACTTCAGGTTGGTGTTCATGGATGTTTTCCTGCATAAACGAGTAAGAACTCGAGTAAGAGTTGATATTTTTTAAAAGCAGAACGGTGTAAGAAGCCTAACGAATATAGGATAGAAACAACGAATTTGCAACGGTGAGAGTGCTTTTTTTCAGATTTTACCCCGTTTCAGGCTTTTTTCCGCTATCAACAGCGGTTAATTGCCGCCGCCATACAGGCAGCCCCAAAGCCGTTATCAATATTGACCACGGCCAGGCCGGGCGCACAGCTGTTGAGCATTCCCAGCAGGGCAGAGAAACCTCCTGCTCCGGTACCGTAGCCGATGGAGCTGGGTACCGCAATCACCGGTGCAGGGGTCATGCCTGCCACCACCGAGGGAAGGGCTCCTTCCATTCCGGCCACCACGATCAATACTGCGGCCTTTTGCAGCAAATGGGTATGAGCCAGGATGCGGTGTAAGCCGGCTACTCCTGCATCATAGACGGTTTCCACCTCGTGACCAAAATAGTGAAGACAGAGACGAGCCTCTTCGGCTACGGCAATATCCGAGGTTCCAGCGGTGACGATGACAATTTGACCCCGTCCGCATTGTTCCGGGATAGCTCTATCATTGCCAGTGAGCATCCGGGCTGTGTCGTGATAACAAAGTCCTTCAACCCGACCGCAGACCAAGGCTGCCTTTTCCGAGGAAACTCTGGTGGCCAGAGCCACTGAATCCGACCTGAGCAGGGCGGTCATGATCTCCACCAATTGATCAGCAGTCTTGTTTTCCCCGAACACCGCCTCAGGCAGACCGGTACGCAGGAGGCGGTGATGGTCCAGACTGGCCGAGTCCAGGATTTCCACAGGAAGGGAACGCAGTCTGTCCAGGACACTGGCCTTGCTGATGGTGCCGTCCTGTAGCTGCTGGAGCAGTTTATCTATCTGTTGTTCGTGCATGATTTATTCATCCCAAGCTTGTTATATTCTTCAATTAGCTGAACTTCTCGCTCAAGTTCCGTTTTCAGGTCAATAATGACAAAACACTTGAGGAGATAGTTGTAGAAAACAAGGTCAATATAAAAGTGGCTGGTTTCAGTGCTTATCCTGAGCTGCCTGGCAACAAAGGAAAATCCCTTGCCCATTTCCAACAAAAACGCCTGCAGGTTAGAGATTACGGCCTGTTCAAAACATGATTCCCGTATCGCTGCATTTTCTGGCAAATTCAAAAATTGGCTACCAACTTTAGCCGGGACATTTCTTCACCCCCTCTCGTTCCCACGCTCCAGGTAAGCGAGCCTGCGAGACTCCGTCTGTGGGAACGGAAACTGGACGCTCCAGGTAAGCGAGCTCGAAGTCTGCGCTTATCTGCGAGACTCCGTCTGTCTCGCATCGACCGCTGGAGCGGTCATTCATAGTTCCCACGCAGGAGCGTGGGAACCAGAGGACGACAAGAGTTATCTATTTGAACTTACGGCTTGTCCCGCCTTAAGTTGGTAGCCCTCTTTACCATACTGTT
>DAOVTM010000230.1 GCA_030633145.1 Desulfobulbaceae bacterium | reverse complement strand
TTGTTTTTTACTATTTAGACACACATAGTGAAAATTATAAAAATGGTCATTTATAGAAAATTTACCAAAATATCAATCTGCTCTATCGTGTTAATTTTATGTGATAATTTTGTCAACATTTAAAATTCGAAAACTTGAGTATATCCATATCGGTAAGGCTTCAACCTTGGGTTTTGGCGGCTATTACCTTGACTTTGTTGAAGTGGATCTTTGTGAATAATAAGGAGCAGGAGAGTGCGTAAAAACTACCTGGTATGTTATGACATTGTGGAAAACCGACCTCGCAATAAGATTGCTGAGGCTCTCAAGGATAGCGGCGGTGTCCGGCTGCAGAAGTCGGTCTTTGAGTGTCGGTTGAATTCCGCTGAGCAGGAAGCCCTGGGCGAACATATTGATGAACTCATTGACCATGGTACAGATAATGTACTTTTCTTTCCCCTGTGTGCGACCTGTTTGCAGGGCAGATCACAGGTGGGGATTAATGTTTTTACTGAGAAACAGGATTTTATTATTCTCTAATTCTTCAGGATCAAACTATGCTCTACGATAAAATCCATACCTGCGAAAACCTGGAACGAGCCTGGGCAAGAGTGCGGGCAAAAAATGCCGGCCCGGGTATAGACAGGGTGACTGTCCAGGACTTTAACGAACACCTTGACACAAACTTGGACGACATTGCGCAAAACCTTGCCAAAGGCAGCTATAAACCCATGCCGGTCATGGTCTATGACAGGGCGAAAAAGAACAGGGCAAATAAGAATAAAAGCCGTAGAACCGTGGGCGTAACCACGGTACGCGACAAGATCGTACAAATTGCGGTCAAACAGGTGATTGAGCCGAGTTTTTCCAAGGTCTTTTTATCCTGTAGTTATGCCTATACGCCCGGCCGCTCCGCCCTGAATGCGGTAAACGATGCCTGCAAAGAGATTCAGGCCGGCAAGCTCTGGGCCCTGCGCCTGGATATCGCGAATTTTTTCGACTCCATTGATCATAAACTGTTACTCAATCTCATCGAGTACCGTATTCCAGAAAAGCCCCTGCTACGCCTTATTTCCCGGCTGTTGAAAAACCGCATCTTCCGGGAAATGGGGTTGTTCGACACCCTTGTGGGTACGATCCAGGGCAGCGGCCTTTCGCCGCTGTTGTCCAATATTTACCTTCATCCGCTGGATGCCGAGGCCTGGAAGCGATACGGTACGTCTTATTTTCGCTACTCCGATGATATAGCTATCTTTGCCCAGGAACGGGATGAACTCCTCAAGGCCCGTGATTTTCTCCTGCTCTGTCTCGAAGATCTCAAGTTATCCGTAAATATGGAAAAGACCGAGATTGTCCATGTCTCCGACGGAATCGTCTTTCTTGGCCACCATCTCGATGTCAACGGCAAAGGGCCAAGTGCCAGAGCCGTTGATGAGGTACACAGGAAGCTGGAACAGTATGGCTCTATCCGACCCCGTGACAATGTGGATGAGGTAATCGACAAAGCCATTACCGAGATTCGCGGCTGGTTTAATTATTACAAGACCCTTACACCGCTCAAGCCACCCAACCTGGTTACACGTCTTGCGTTGGCGCAGCTGGCTCTGGATAAGAATCAGCCGGAAATCGCACGAAAACTGGTCAAGGCAGGTAATACAAACGGATTACGCAGCGCAAGGCTCTGCTTCAGGTTGGCCGAGCTGTGTACGGCAACCGGCCTGAAAAACCAAGCGGTACGGGAATATGCCCGGGCTCTGGAGCTTGATCCGGCCATGCATGCGGCCGGTAAGGCTATTATGCGCCTCAACGAAGAGGAGACCTGTCACGCACGGATCAAAAAGACCCAGATGGCTCTCCATGCAAATCCACATTTTCGTGAAGGCTACCTGGCGTTGATGGAAGATTACCGGCTCCTGGGTCTCTATGGGTTTGCGGAAAAGGCATGGCAAAAGGCTCTTGAACTGGACGACGCAACAAACGGAGAGGGTACAGACCTAGCTGGGAAAGCAGAGGATGAACCGATAGAAGAGAGCGAGTTTGATTACCGGCAGATTGATCAACACCGCTTTATGAAGGTTTTTCGAGGGCGGACAGATATCCATTCCCGTCAATGGGTGGACGAACGCGGAAGACAAAGTATCCTATATCGTCTTTGATGTTGATACAGCCAAGCGTGAAATATTACGTAATGCCCCTGGATTTCTGGTCACGGCGCGCAAGGCGGCCCATGCTGATGTTCTTCGTCTGAAACAGACCTGCGCGGATCTTGATCTTTCTCTTTCTCTGTATATTGAAGACAGCGGCTATAAGGGACGGCATGGCTGGCTTTTTTTCAGTGAACCCATACCTGCGGCAACAGCCCTTCAGCTCGGCAGGTTTATTCTTGACACTACCGGCCCCGCAGAAGAAGGGCTTGTGCGGGAACTCTTCCCCATGGGAAAATCGGAACGGCATAAGTCTGTTATCAAGCTCCCGTTCGGCATCAATCGGAAGAGTAACCGACGCTGCCTGTTTCTGGATAACAGCGGCAAAGCCCTGCCGGATCAGGGCAAGGTCATGCAGAATGTACAGCGTGTAGAACTGGATACCGTGTTGCGTCTGCTGGGTAAAGGAAAAAAATCATCGGAAAATATAGTCAGTCCATCCGCTGCCGGAGAGTCCCTTACAGCAGGGAAAAAAGAAGTCGTATCCGGTAAGATCGCATCCCTGCTCAAGGGATGCAAAATGTTACATTTTCTTACCGACAAGGCGCGTGATACCAACTATCTCACCCATTTTGAACGGATTATTCTGCTCTATACCCTGGGTTTTGCCGGTAAGGAAGGCGGTCAATATCTCCATAAGATCATGGGCTACTGTTATAATTACAACCGCACTGTTACGGAAAATCAGCTCACCAGCCGCAAGGAATACCCCATCAGCTGTGCTAAGATCATGGATTATTTTCCGGATCTTGCCCAGTCGCTCCCCTGTGACTGCTCCTTTAACCCGCCCATGGGTGGATATCCTTCCCCGGTTTTATTCATGCTGGAATCGGAAATGGGTGCCATTGGTGAGCAGGGAATGTTTGCGGACACGGAGATGCCTGTTGCGGTACAAGACAAACAGGAGAAAAAGAGGGTGAAGAAAACAGAAAAACAGGTGCCAAAGCGGGCAAAGGTACTGGATTTCGAGTCGATTTTTGCTGAGGAAGTAGCAGGCACCCCTGTTGAGGAGTCGGTAAACCAGGAGGAGGAGCAGCAGGAAGTTGAAACAGCAAAGGAAGAGGAGGCTATAGTTGATGCGCCTGTGCCTGAACTTAAACCTGAACCAAAACCTGAACCAAAACCTCTATCTGAATCTATTAAGGAGCCTCTGTCCGTGGATGAGTCGAAATCCGGGTCGGATCAGGTACCCCTGCTCGACCTGGTTACTGAATATTTACAGTTAATTGCCCGGCGTTGCGTTGTTGAGGAACAACTGGAACAGACCCTTGCTGCAATTGACAGTGCCTTTTCCAAGGGGAACAGCGATACCATAGACATCGGTTTCTGTCGAGTGCGACGCAGGCAAGACGGAAAGCCTGGCCTGATTGTGGAAATGGATTAACCAGGATGGAGACGCTCTACATCGCAGAACATGGTCTGCAGCTGCGGAAAAAATCGGATCGTATCCTTGTGCGCCGCAAAACCGTAGTTGTGCAGGAAATCCCTTTGCGGGGCCTCAAGCGGATCGTGGTTCTGGGCAACAGCCATGTCACCACGGAGTTGATGCGCCACCTGGCCCTCAAGGGTGTTGATCTGGCTTTCTTGAGCAGCCATGGCCGGTACCGGTTCCGGATTGTCGCACACACATCGAAAAATATCTTTCTCCGCATAGCCCAGCATGATCGACACCGGGACAAGGACTTTCGTTTAGCCCTGGGGCAGACCATTGTGGCGGCAAAATGCGCCAATCAGCGCAGCCTGCTCCTGCGTTCCCGGCGCAACCAGCCTGATGCCGGTATTGACAGGCAGATTGCAACCATCAAGAAATGCCGAACACGGATTCAGGAGACCGACAACCTTTCCTCCTTAATGGGCGTGGAGGGTACGGCCTCCAGAGCCTTTTTTTCTGCGTTCGGACGACTCCTGCTTGGCGGGTTTGAGATGAAGAGCCGTCAGTATCATCCCCCGCCGGATCCGGTCAATGCCATGTTGAGTTTTGGTTACATGCTGCTCTTTAATGAAATTGAAGGGTTACTTGAGGGATATGGTTTTGATGTCTTTCTCGGTTATCTGCACGGTGTGCAGTATGGCAGGGCATCCCTGGTCTGCGATATGGTCGAGGAGTTCAGATCACCGGTTGTTGATCGTCTTGTCCTCTATCTTGTCAATCGCCGGATGATCAAGCCCGAGGATTTTACCGTAACGAAAAAGAAAGGAGCGCGGCTGCATGATGAGGCGAGAAATTCCTATATTTCCAACTATGAGAAATTCATGACCGCCGCTTTTCAGTATGGCAATGAAGGGAAGCTGACCACCTTTCGGCAGATACTTCAGTGCCAGGTACACGGCCTGAGCCAGGCTCTCCTGAAGGGGGAACAGTATGCACCGTTTCGTTTTTCTTCGTGAGCGTAAATTTGAAGCTGGATATCAATGAGACGTATCTTCTTTACAATTTATGGTGAGTTGAAACAATTGTTCTTCTGGCAGATTTGATTTCCTGGTTCCCAAGCTCCAGCTTTCAAAGACATAAGAGACGCTGGTGCTTCTACAAGCAGATTGTGAAAAGTTGCTGAAAGCAAAGAGGTAAACCGATATGTCCATACTATTCATCTGTACTGTTGGCGGTTCCTGTGCTCCTGTTGTCAACGCCATCCGTACTAATCCTCATGATTGTATTCTCTTTATCTGTTCGGATAAGAGCGAGGGAACCGTTGACGGATCAGGCACACCGTGCAGGACTGGACGTGACGAGGGTTCTCGTCCGCTTCCTCCCATTATAGTCCAGGCCGAACTCAACAAGAGCAGGTATAAGAAATGTATCCTCCAGGATCCAGACGATCTGGACGGATGCTATCGCCGGATTAAAGAGAAGGCTGTTGCCGTGGCAGCTGATCTTGGTGCTGGTACAGACATCATCGCCAACTATACCGGCGGAACTAAGACCATGACTCTGGCTCTGGGTTTGGTCGCTGTCAGCGAAAAATGGCAGCTACAGGTTAATACCGGCCCCCGTCAGGATTTAATCAAGATAACAGGCGGTGACGTTGTCGTACAGATGAGCAGTGACGGCTTCCAGGAAGACCAATTGCTTGAGCGGGCGAAGGAAGCAGCTACAAGGTTTGACTATGTCACCATAACAACGCTGGTAACCGGTTTTCTTGCCAGGCAGACCCTGCCCGTATCACGCCGTGTTTTCTGGAACAGGGTTGTCAACCTGGCGCGCGGCTTTCATGCCTGGGATCTCTTTGAACATGGTGAAGCCAGGGATCTGTTGACACCAAACGGCAGGTATGTAAGTGCTTATCTGCCGTTACTGGCTAGACTCTCACGGCTTACTCGTGATCAACTCAGCGTGGAACTGGTATTTGATCTGCTGGCCAATGCCAAACGCCGTGCTGCGCAGGGACAATATGATAACGCAGCTGCCAGGTTATATCGAGCCACGGAAATGATCGGCCAGGTAGAGCTGGGCAGGACTCTTGCAGGTGAAAAATCATTCATTGTTGATGCTCCTCGACCTGCCCTGCCTGACCTGCCTGCGGATATCCGTGAACAGTATGTCGCGTTTACCCGTGAAAATGACCGCCTTCTTCTTGGTCTTCGGGAAACTTTTTTGCTGCTGGCCAAGATGCATAACCCGGTGGGACTGCTTTACCAGGAGAACATGAATCGTATGACCAGTGCCTTGAAGAACAGGAACGAATCCATTCTTGCCCATGGCACAAAACCGGTTGACCGGGTACAGTACAGATCCATGGTCACAGAGCTGCAGGGATTCATAATTAAGGCCGGTGAGTTGATGAAGTCAGGCCGGGGGGAGATCACCCAATTTCCGCTGGATATAAATATCCATAAACTGGTTGAAGATGATGTTGAAAATCATGAGTCGCACTAAAAAATCGATAACGATGAAAACAGCCAAAAACCCCCATCGTTATCGATTTTTTTTCATCTTGACTTCTCCTTGAAAATAGGTTTATATTTAAGCATCAATTATTTTTATATGTAAAAAGGGAGGTTTTTCAGGCGTGAAAAAAGAGTCAAAAAAGGAGGTTCTCGAAAAGGGTATTGTAACCGACTGAAATTTAAGGTGGTATAAGGCATGGGGTCGGAAAGGACTTGGCCGGATTTACGGTGTTACGCCATCCTGAAGACCGTCGTAATTAATCAATGTCTGCGCCTCCGATGATATGACTGGGGCGTATTTACGGTGTTACGACTTTGATCATCAGTTACGGTAATATCATGGTCAGGATAGTCGGAAAGGACTTGGCCGGATTTACGGTGTTACGACTTCCACTTGATCTCCCACCCTTTGCGCTT
>DAOVTM010000117.1 GCA_030633145.1 Desulfobulbaceae bacterium | reverse complement strand
TTTGTTGGGCTTCGTGTTACTCAGACCAACCTACACTGGTTTTACTGTTGTAATTAACATTTGTAATTGACTGATATGTTAATATTAATTTCATTCACGGGTATTGATTTTAAGGTGAGATAGTTCTTGAAGGTGCAATGGTTGGTTTATGGTGCTTGGGTCATGGTAATACCTCCGTAAATAAGATGAACTGCCAGTATGGCTGCCCTTTGATATTTTACAACATAAGAATCGTATTCTGTTTAAATTTTATGGCCGTCTCGTTCCTACAGACGGAGTCTCGCAGGCTCGCTTACCTCCTGCGTGGGAACGTAAGTTGGATGCTCCAGGTAAGCGAGCCTGCGAGACTTCGTCTGTCCTGTACAACAACCGCTGGAGCGGCAAACAAGGTTCCCACGCAGGAGCATGGGAACCAGTGGATTATCAGATGTTTTCATAATTTATAAAGAGAATACTAAGAATCGCTCTATGGAAATGGTAAGTTGAATACTCCTGGATTTTCCTTGGTCGGGCGGTGTGGGTTTTCCGCACAGGGGTTCAGTTCAACAGGGACGAATAAGTCAATGTATTTCAAGAACTGCTCACCAGATCGAGCCTTCTTCATTTCATAGCAAAAGTAGTTGACACTTTAGCATTTTCGTAACATTGTTGATTATGAATCAAGCCACTCCTACAGGAAATCATAATCCACCACCGACAGCAAGATGACCACATCCAATCATTTTTTTTCTCTTCCCCCCTGGCTCCGGCAGATAGCGGATGATCCATTTCAAAAATACCTCTATATCTTCCTCAGCCTGCTGGGCTTACTGCTCATTGCACTCCCGCAAAAGCAACCGGTTGAAACAGAGCTGCACCAGGACAACACTATTCATTTCTTCTTTCACCCAACCTGTCCCCACTGCCGGGAACAAAAGGAGTTCAACCGTTATCTTGCTGGTAAATACCCGCAGTTGAAGATCATCGCCCATGACACCTCCCTTGCTTCGGAAGCAAAACTGTTCCACGCAACACTGAAAGAGCGGAACCTGGCACCATCCAGTGCAAGCATCCCGATAACGATTGTCGGACTCTACACTGTTATCGGCTTTAAAGATGCTGCAACGACCGGTCTAACCCTGGAAAAGGCAGTTACTGCTTTTCTCGACAATGATCATAGCCTGTTCACCCAGGAAGACGAGCAATGGCTGGCTCAGGACAGTATCAACATCCCCTGGTTCGGCAGCCTCCATCCATCTGACTTTTCCCTGCCCGTGCTGACCGCCATTATCGGGCTGGCCGATGGTTTCAACCCCTGTGCCATGTGGGTGCTGGTTTACCTGATCTCGCTGATCATCAGCATTGGTGACCGGATCAAGATATGGCTCCTGGTGGGCTCGTTTGTTCTGGCTTCGGGCATTCTCTACTTCCTGTTCATGACCGCCTGGCTCAATGTCTTTCTCCTGATCGGCTATGTCCGTCCCCTGACCATCATCATTGGTATGTTTGCCATGGGAGCCGGGATCCTGAATATCAAGAATTTTATCCTCACCCACGGATCGCCAGTCTGTTCCATCGGGGACGGCGAGTCAAAGAAGAAGACCATGGGCAGGGTCGAGACTATCATCCGCCAACCTCTCTCTGTTGCCACGATTTCCGGGATTATAGCCCTGGCCTTTATAGTCAATTCCATCGAGTTTGCCTGCTCTGCTGCCCTTCCCGCAATTTATACCCATATTCTGACCCTGCAGCATCTTTCCACGCCTGTTTATTATGGCTATATTCTCCTCTATGTGCTGTTTTTTATGCTGGACGATCTGATAATATTCAGCCTGGCTGCCCTGGCCATGACAAGTTCCGCTGGGCAACGGTATGCCCAATATTGTACTATCCTGGGTGGAATAGTACTCCTCTTGCTCGGTATGATCATGGCCTTTCAGCCGAACCTGCTTCGCTAAGGTAACACTTCGTTAAAGTAACAAGGAGTGCAATACAAAAACGTGAGATAGTAAAAAAAATGAACATCGAACATCGAACGTCGAACGTCCAGATAAGCGAAGACTTTCCTGGTTCCCAACTTAAGGCGGGACAAGCCGTAAGTTCAAATAGATAACTCTTGTCGTCCTCTGGTTCCCACAGACGGAGTCTCGCAGGCTCGCTTACCTGGAGCGTGGGAACGAGAGGGAGTAAAGAAATGTCCCGGCTAAAGTTGGTAGCCTATTTTACCCAACCAAAATCAATCACCGTGAGATGCTGTTGCCACACAGTACAGAGGATGATAGGTGAGGTACACTCCATGGGCATCAGAATAGCTGTTGCTATAGGTGGTGCAAAACTCTTGTACCTGACTACGATTCCACGGCTTTTTGCTGATACCATTCACCCCTGTCTGCCGCAGATGGTTGAGTACCTCCAGGGGATGGGAAAAGGGGAACAGCAACCGCTGTTCTTCGCAGACGTTGATGGACAATGAAGCACTGACCATGGTTTTTATCTCTTCCAGGCTGTAGTAGTCCAGGCCGATACCAGTGAGTGCCTTGATCTCCCGCAGGTTGTCCGACCCGTACATGGAAAAGGCCAGCCAGCCGCCCAGTTTGAGGTTGGCGGCCAGTTGTAGCAACAGCTCGGGCAGGTCATGAAGCCAATGAAAGGTAGAAGAGGAGATGATCAGGTCAAAGGGGCCGTCCAGAGAAGTGTTTTCAATATCTCCGGCCAGTATGGTCGGAATGATGGGATGCGCAGCAACTGCCGCCTGTTCAGCTAAAGCAGGTACCAGGTCATTGATGACTAATTCCCGCATGTGAGGATAGACCGTAGTCAGCCTGCGGGTGAGGAGACCGGTGCAGCATCCTATTTCCAGTACTCTTTCTGGCTCCTGCCGCATCTGTGCGCCAAGCAGGGTCAGAAGATGCTCCGCCACCCTGTACTGGATCATGGCCTGGCTGTCGTAGGTCGCCATGGCTCGTCGGAACTGGCGACCAACCAGCTTTTTATCCACCCTCTTCATCTGAGTTCCCGCAACAGGTCATCCCAACTTGCCCATTGGTAAAAAGGAAAATGAGGAAGGATAAAAATATCACAATTTTTCCGTCCCCATGCCCGAAGTTGATTGCGGGCGGGAAAGACCCGATCCCGTTTACAGACAATCCTGCGCTGAAAGATATCTTGAGTTGCAGTTGCGGCAGACTGTTGATACCTGGTCTTCAGATTGATCAGCTCCTGCCGCAGTTCCTCTACTGGTCGATTCGGTCGGTGCTGAAGAAAACGTCGCTGTTCCGATTCTGAGTCAAACATTGATCCGTAAAATGCGGTCAGAACCTCAGGGGAAAGGTTATCAACCGTGTCGCTGAAAATGGCGCGGGGAATCCCCAGTCGGTCATCAATGGGAAAACAGGTTCCTGCGATGGCCGTTGCAGAGCTAAACAGAGGTAACCTGCCGGCAGTGAATTCTCTCGATGCCACCCAGACCCCCATGGACCAGGCCAGCAGATGAACCCGGCCTCTTTTTTCACTGTTGCCAGAATTGTTTCCAGAACTGTTTCCATACTTATTTCCATACTTATTTCCATAATCAGCCAGAACTGTGACCCAGTCAATACCAGCCATCTGGCTGTAATCATAGACCATCAACACATCGACATCATACGCAGGTATGGAGTTGAACGGCTCAGGATCCATTCCCCAACCAGCCATGAAGAGGATGCAGTCCCTGTTGCCCTGCCGATTCAGCCAACAGGTGCGCATTTCAGGTAATTGCCCTGGCTATGAGAGCGGGAAGGGCTGACAGTTGCTCGGTTTCCATGGCTGCGGTGAGAGTAAGCCGGAGCCGGGAAGTTCCTTCGGGTACTGTGGGAGGGCGAACCGCATTGACCTGAAAGCCGGAACTCCGTAAACGTCCGGCAGCAGCCACTGCCCTGGCCGCATCACCTATCATCACCGGTACAATCTGGCTGTTGCCGCCTGTGACCAGTCCCTGCCCTCGCAATCCCTGCCGTAATTGGTGGGCAAGCTCTGCCAGCCGATGCCGTTCTCTTTCCATCTCTTTAATCTGAGGAAGCAAAAAATCAAGCCAGTGAATACTGACCGGGGGCAGGCCAGTGGTGAAGATCAGAGAACGAACCCGGTTGACCAGATAATCATAGAGAATCCTGCTGCAGGCAACAAAGGCACCCTGCCCTGCCCATGCCTTGCCAAAGGTACCCACCAGCAGATCGACCTCCGCACCCTTGCCCTGCTCTTCAGCAAGACCTCGCCCCTGACGGCCACGCACCCCGACTGCGTGCGCCTCATCCAGATAAAGAACTGCGTTGTAGTGCTGTTTGAGTTCTGTCAACACAGACAGATCAGCACAATCGCCGTCCATGGAAAAAATAGACTCGGTAACAATAAAAACCGTCCTGAATGAAGGAGTATGCTTACGCAACAGCCCTTCCAGCCGTTCATAATCAGCATGGGGATAACGTATCAATCTGGCCCGGCTGAGACGCATCCCATCAATCAAACTGGCGTGGCAGAGTTTATCAGCGAGGATCAGATCCTCTTTGCCTGCCAGTGCCGGAAGCAGACCAACATTGCAGTGATAGCCAGAGTTAAACACCAGGGCTTTCTCGGTTCCGTACAGGGAGGCCAGCCCTTGTTCCAGTTGTTCATATCCGCTATGATTACCGGTCATCAGACGGGAAGACCCACTGCCAGGATTATAGCTTCCCAACCGATCATCCGCTGACAAGGTACTGTAAAATTCATCCAGCAGGGTCTGGTTGCTGCCAATGCCCAGGTAATCATTTCCGGCCAGATTGAGAAGTCGGCTCTCTCCTGACCTGATCCGCCCACCGGCAATCCGGTCAACGGACTTCAATCCCCGCAACAGCCCCTGCTGCTCCAGTCCCTGTAACTCTGCCTGCAGCCGTTCCTCAAGCACGTTCATCTTCAGTCCACAAACTGGGCGTACATATCATCATTAAAGCCGACCACTACCCGGTCGCCCATCTTCAGGGTTGGCGCACGCAGGTTGCCGGTACGACCAAGGCAGACCTTGAGGATCGCCTCCTTATCATCAGCAGCTGGATCAAAGACCTGGAACTTCTTACCCCGTCGCACGATCAGCTCTTTGGCTCCACCAAGGATTGCCCAGGCATCCTCTTCAACAATCTTTTGCTTTCTCGCCTCAACAACCTCCTGGATAACAAGTCCCTTGTCCTCGAACACAACCTGTGCCCGGCTGCAGGACTTTCAGCCCTTACGCAAATACGCCCAGTCAATATCCATTGTTCTCTCCTTTACTTTTTTTTTATGTGCATGATTTCCAGAGTCTTTGTTTCGCTCCGCTTAGCTCACTAAAAGCCATTCCCAAAGGCGGTAGTTCTGAACCGGCTCTGGAACAGCGTGATCTGGCCAGTCGCTGGTGATCAATGTCTTGGCCGCATCTTGAAAAATGGCAGGCTCAAGCAGTGGCGCAAGCTCTCTTTTTTCAGTTTGAGGATTAGAGAGGTCTGAGTGGGTAACCTGAATAAGCTCGCTTGGTTCAAGCCCGTTGCAGACCAGAAAATCAATCTCTTTATTCCGCTCGTTCCAGTAAAAGAGTTGCTGCCCTTTTTGCTCCAATTTATGAAAAACCGCAGTTTCTTCAAGTCGGCTCATCACCTCGCTTTTAGTTAATGACGCAACTTGCCGCATCCCAAGGTCTCCGGCATAAATTTTCCTGGCCGACACCTGTTGTGCCTTGAGTGAACGGGCATAGCCACGCACTTCATTAATCAGATAGGGTTCTTCTAAATAGGAGAGATAGCTCCGAGCCATATCCAGAGAAATAGCAAATGTTTTTCTGAGTGCCTGCAGGGTTATCCGACAGGCAGTGTGGGTGAGCAAAAAAATCGCCATGTCTCTGAGCAGTCTGGCATCCCTGATCTGATGACGGATCACCACATCTTTGAACAGGATATCGTCCAGGTATTGGTTGAGCAACTTGCGACGATGCAGGTCATCTGCTGCCAGCACCGCCTCGGGTAATGCTCCCCATAATAGATAATTGTCCAATTCATTGCTGATTTGATGACGTTTCTTTTCCCAACTCAGAGGAGATGAAAGGTCAATTTCCACATTACGAAAATGAAGAAATTCACCAAATGACAGTGAGAATATTCTAAAGGTAATATTTCGGCCAGTAAGCAGGGTTGCAATCTCTCTGCTCATCAACTGCGCAGATGAGCCGGAAACAATAATGTCAACATCCTCTGTTTTCAGGCGGGCATTCACCCATTTTTCCCATCCCGGAACATTTTGAATCTCATCCAAAAAAAGATAGACATGGCCTGTGGGTGACATCTTTGTACGAAAGGCAATGTAAATATCTTCAAGTAATTCCGTGCCGCGACTTGCGTTTAATGCCGGTTCATCAAAGTTGACAAAAAGAATTTCCTGACGCTTTATCCCCCTTGCCACCAGGGTTTCTATCAACTGATACATGATGGTGGACTTTCCACACCGCCTCATGCCGGTCAAGACCAAGACCTCCGGGCGACCAATAAATGACATGATCTCGTCGGTTATCCCGCGCCTGATTCCGGTAAACAGGGACGGCTCATCCCAGGCATTCCAGGGTGCCAGGGCAGTTAATATCATATTTCGATTTTTGCTCATACAGCATTAAAGGTTATATCGTTTAGAAAATCAAGATAATTGAATGTTATGTCGTTCAACACATAACCACCCCCCCCTACAGCGGTGGAACAATTGTTGCCTGTGTTTGATTCCCAACGTACCAAATCAACAACATGCTCCTATCCAGTAGGTTCCAATGGTTATCGGATGCAGAAACAGTAGAACGATAATAGCGCAATGTGGAGCTGGTAGAAGTTTCGTCACCCTGATTCCTGACTGTGACGCTGGCTGTAAATGACTGACCGGGAGTTAAGATCGTATCACTTACTATTTGGGGATTGTACAACTAAATCCGAGGATGATCGACCGACCAACTATGCATATTGCATGAGTTTTCATGATCACTCCCAGTGTCAGGATCATTTTTGTGGAGATCAATTACATGCCATTGCGCAACTACTGTCAATGAGTATGAAACAGGGACACTGGCTAACCCGTGACTATTCGTGTAATCGTTTATGAGTGTAACCAGCTCTGCTTCTTCATCTGAAAGGCAACCGTCCGGAATTGCTTCAAAAGCAATAGTTGGTTAAAAATGGGATCTCCCTCCCTCTATTTTTTTACCTGACAGAGTAGTTTATGGAGCAATTTAATCTGACCCGGCCATCATAGCTGGTAAAAACATACACCAGGGAAAGGGCGGTCGGGCAAGGGTGAAGGCAAGGTCTTGCTGAGCCAGATTCCAGGTGTTCGGATCCTGAATTGAAGTCCATGTGGCAGGAAGATAGAGACCTTCACCGGGATTGATGACCTGAGCCGAAACCCCGTTCTCACTATCGGCAACGTGTCGGCCATATTGACAGGTTGTCTGTGAATAGCTCATTTTCGGATAAAAGATCAGCCAGTAATGGCCGGGATCAAGATGCACAGGCTCTTTAAGCACGACAGTGAGGTTGCTTGCAAAACCGTCAATACCAGAGGACAGGGTTACTTGGACATCAACAGGGGAAGTGAAATGTTCCACACCGGGGCATTACCACCACTGCCAAGGCCGCCGTCAGGATGGCCGTCGGGCTTTCCGTTATCATCCAGATAGATGGCCAGTTCCAGGGATTCGGCATTATCAAGGTCACAGCCGTTATTATAGTGCTTGAACGAGAAGACCCAACGTGGTGAATTTACGATTAAATATCAAGAAAACGCCAGTTGAATTTTGCTTGAATTTGTGATTATACCAACTGTTATTATTATTGTTTATTTGATTTTTTTTTAAGTATCTATTTGAAAATTAAGGTAAAATATATTATAATGTCTCTATAAATCTTACGGTTAGTTTCTTTATACTATCCCTTACTTGAAAAAACTCAAAGGAAAATCCTCATGAGAATAGCCGAAAAGAAGCAGTTACAGCTTGGCGACCTGCCTATATCAGAAATTGAAATCGACTTCAAGTCTCGTGATGATATTCCAGCAGTATTACTTGGACTCCAACATGTTCATTCTAATCAAACAATCCGTGAAAATATTTTTTCTATTCTCGAGGATCATTGTACAACTAAAATTTCTCAGTCAACAGGACGCCAAGGCATGACACTATGGAATATTCTTGTCCTTGCTGTTCTGCGTGTAAGCTTAAACATTGATTATGATCGATTGCAAAGTTTAGCAAATGACCACAAAACTATCCGGAATATGCTTGGACATGGCGGAATTTTCGATAGTGATCATTACTACTGTCTCCAGACCATCAGAGATAATGTTATGAAAATTCCGGCTGATGCAATGCGTGATATTAACGTATTGATTGTTCAGACAGGTCATGATTATGTCGAACATGATGCAAATGCTCCATTACATGGCCGAGCAGACTCTTATGTAGTTGAAACCAATGTAGATTATCCTACAGATGTTAAATTGACAGTTGATGCCCTGCGCAGTGCTATAAGAATAGTGGTGATGTTATGCGGAATATTCAGGCTTACAAGTTGGAGAGAGCATAAATCAATGAACAAAAAAGTAAAAAAATTAGCACGAAAAGTTGGCAAATCTAAGAAATCAAGACCAAAATCAAAACAAGGCAAAGAGGAAAAGGAAAAAGCGGTACAGGAAGCCTATCAGGAATTCATGAGTTATGCGCTCTACTGCGTTGATAAAATTGAGACTTTCTTAACTGCTATTCCCACACCTGATGTTGTCACTGATCCCATGATTGCAGAGATAAAAATGTTCAGAGACTTTGCAAAATTACAAATCAACCAAATGTATCGTCGAGTTATCATGGAGGAAAGAATTCCAAATAATGAAAAAATATTCTCGGTGTTCGAGGAATATACAGAGTGGATTTCCAAAGGCAAAGCCGGAGTCAAAGTTGAATTCGGCTTAAAAGTTTGTATCCTTGAGGATCAGTACAGGTTTGTGCTGTATCACCGGATAATGCAGGACGAGGAAGATTCTGGAATAGCGATAGAATTTATTGAAATTGCACAAAAACTATTCCCTAACCTTAGAACATGTAGTTTCGACAAAGGATTTCATAACCCCAAAAATCAGAAAAAATTAGCAGAATTGTTGGATATGTGCGTGCTTCCAAAGAAGGGTAAGCGGAATGTGGAAGAAAAAAAACGCGAACATCAAGAAGAATTCATTAAAGCAAGGCATCAGCATTCAGCTGTAGAATCAGCGATTAATGCATTGGAAGCTCATGGACTGAATCGTTGTCCAGACCGAGGTCATGAGCGTTTTTATAATTATGTTGCACTTGGAGTTGTAGGTCGTAACTTGCACAGGCTTGGTTGTTTGATTCGTGCGAAAGCACAAGAAGATGCCAAAAAAGAGGCAGTGAGACTAAGACGAGCAGCGTAGTTTTTGGTTGACAGTCACGGCAATAGTAACAGGAGAGGTGTGTCTAAATAATGTAAAAAACAATCATTATTGATAACGACTATCAGAAAGAGTCCGTGGTGATAGCTTCGGCAAAGAAAGCTTCGTTATTAACAATCTATGTCATTTGTTTTTTTGAAAATTAGGGGTTTTCCGTTCAGGCACTAACTATATCATCCCGTTCTTCTTTCCATTTATTCGGTTTATTTGAACGGATTTGCTCTGCGGAAACTTTGACCACCTGTGCCACATCCAGTCGTTGCTGCCATTTCAGCTGCCAATCCTTACTCTCCCCCCGTTTGAGTACCTTTTGTGTGAACTGGTTCCAATCCCTGATATTTTTGATCTCACGGATTGCCTTATTCCATGGATGCCGTTCATCTTCTATTACATTTTTCCAGTCAGCAATAATGGGAGGTTCCTCTTGTGCAACAACTTTAAAACGGCCATAACCAAGGGATGTTTTTGCCCCCATACCTGTTTCCTCAACCGCATATTTTAAATTTTTCTCCATAAGACTGATAAGTTTTTCCTGCTTCTGTATCGGTGCTTTTTTTAACGGCAGCCGCAACAACACCCTG
>DAOVTM010000392.1 GCA_030633145.1 Desulfobulbaceae bacterium | reverse complement strand
TGAATGGTTAAGAGTTGATGTTCTTTGATTCTCTCTTGTTTCCAGTGTCTGTGTCTACTCTCTACTCTTTACTCTGTTTTTCGTTCTCCACTGGCGTTGTCCAGCCGCCGGCAAGAGATTTATAGAGACTGACAAGCTGGATTCCGGTATTACCTCGGGCAAGATCAAGGTTGTTTTCAGCTACCAGCAGGGAACGCTGGGCATCAAGCACGTCCTGGAACCCGGTCAAGCCGTCCTTGTAGAGCTTGGTGGACATGCTCAGGGTCTCCTTTGATGCTTTGACCGTTTTTTCCAGAGCAGCTAGGCGATTTCGCTGCTCATGGTAGGCGGTAATACTGTCCTCAACCTCTTTGATCGCCTCCAGAATAGTCAACTCAAGAGAATGAAGAGCCTGCTCGGTGCGGGCATCTTCCGCCTCAATGTTGCGGCGGATCCTTCCCATGCTGAAGATGTTCCAGCTGAAAGAGGGACCAAAACCGTAGGTCAGGCTGTCAGAGTCAAAAAAGTTGCTGGTCTGGAGTGATGCCGCACCCAGGGTACCGGTCAGGGAAAAGGTCGGATAGAGATCTGCGGTGGCAACGCCGATACGGGCGGTCTGAGAGGCAAGCCGCCGTTCAGCCTTGCGGATGTCAGGACGCTGTTTAATACGTTCCGCCGGAATGCCAACAGTCACCATGGCCGGGGGCATAGGAATCGGGGTGACCTCTTCCATCTCCTTGCGGATGTCTATTGTTGCTTCCCGCACCAGCACGGCCAGGCTGGAGATGGACTTGCTGAGGTTGGTTTTGATGGTTGGAAGATCCGCTTCAGTGGACGCAAGTACTTGTTTTGCCTGGGCCACATCCAGATAGGTGGCAAGCCCGGTTTTATAGCGCACCCTGGTAAGGTGGAGCATGGATTTCTGGGACTTGATATTCTTCTGCGCCGTGGCCAACTGAGCCTGCAGGGTACGGATATTCAGATAGGTACGCACGACCTCGGCCCGAATCGTAATCAGGACACCATTTTGCTGCTCCATGGTGGCCTCGTACTCTGCTGTTGAGACCTCCATATAGCGTCGCAAGCGGCCAAAAAGGTCGATTTCCCAACTGAAATCAGCAAACAGGCTGTGCTTGGTCTGCTCAATTCCGCCCAGCGGGTTGACGTTTTTGGACTCCTGACCGGTGGCTATGGCACCGCCTCCGTCAATGGTCGGATACATCTCAGAGGCAGCGATTCCGGCAATTGCCCTGGCCTCGGTGACCTGGGCAATGGCAATTTTGATATCCAGGTTGTTCTCCTCAGCCCGGCTGATGAGCGAACTGAGGATGGGGTCTGCAAAGATATCCCACCAGTGACTCAGATCAGTCTGCTCATAGCGCAGTTCGGGATAGACAACCTCCTGGATCTGGATGTTTTTTGTGTTTTCCGGTGCCTCATAGTTGGGTCCGACCGTACAGCTGGTCAAAAGACAGGAGACAGGAAGCAGAATACAGAAAACAGAAAAGAGGGAACAGGGGGTGGGCCGTTGCAGGTCAGGCATTCATTATCCATGGGCAGAGGTTGATAGCTTTGTTTTTTCATACCTTTATTTTTAATACTATAGGGTCTCTGGTTATACAAGTAGAAGCTGATAATAAAGGATAATATTGATCAGGGGATGTTGCATGGAAAAATATTTAAAAATTTCCTTAACATTCGAAAGCGCAGGGTATAAAATAGAAGAGATATAAAATTGTCGTTTTATTTAACGTAACCGGAACAGGAGGAAACCCCATGAAAATTGTCATCCTGGGAGCCGGAGCCATTGGTCGGCTGCTGGGTGTCTATCTCAGCAGAGGTGGACACCAGGTGGTTCTTGTTGACCCTAATCAGGAAATTGTTGATACCCTCAACTCCCAGGGGATCGGCTTTTTGGAATCTGAGGCCACTGATCCCGCAGATGTTACCTGGCACCCGATCACCGCTGTCACCAGTGCAGAACTGATAGATCCCTGTGATCTGGTGCTACTGGCAGTGAAATCCTTTGACACCGTGGTTGCCCTGCAGGGGGCGAAACACCTGGTCAGCAAAACCAGTCCGTTGGTGACCCTGCAGACCGGTCTGGGTAATATTGAAAACCTGGAACGGATCATTGACCGAGGCAACATCATAGGGGGCTTTACCTTTATGACCGGGACCAGTTTTGGGGCGGGAATTGTCAAGCTGGGCAGCCTGGGAAAGAGTTATCTGGGTGAACTGGACGGGGGGATAAGCCAACGGCTGACCACTATCTGTGATCTATTTACCGACTGCGGTATGATCTGTACTCCGGTGCGGCGGTTTCTCGGACGGCTGTGGAGCAAGGTGATTATCATCTCCGCGATCAATGCGGCATCCTCCATTTTGCGGGTGCGCAACGGGGAGCTGCTGGAAAATATGGAATCCATCACTCTGATGAAGCGTCTGGTGGACGAGGGCTGTGCTGTTGCCCGAACCCAGTCCATTGACCTTGTTTTCCATGATCTGTATCAACTTCTCTTTGACGGTTGCCGCCGGGGGGAACGGAACCTCTCCTCCATGTTTCAAGATATTCTGGAGGGGAAGCGGACAGAGGTGGATGCCCAGTGCGGTGCCTTAGTCAGGCTGGGTGAACAGGCCGGGATCCCTATCCCGACCCAGCAGACCATGCTGGAGCTGATCAGGTTGATCTCAAAAAAACAGGCCGGAAATACCGGAAACATGTATCAGGAGTAAGGGACGAAGATGAATGACTGGAAAAATGTTCTCATTGCCGTAAATAATACCCCCACCTCGAAACAGGCTCTGCAGTATGCGGCGGATATTCTCGGCAATCTACCCGCAACCCGTATCGGGCTGCTCTATATTTATCCGGAACCGCCGCCCGACTATTACCTTTCGGGTAACTCACTGGACGCATACCGGCAGGAGAAGGAAGAGGCCGCTTCCCGTTTTCTTGAACTGTCGGTTCGGGAACTGGAACAGGCAGGGATAGAGCAGGGTTTCATCTCCATTATGTACCGGCTGGCTGATCACGCCACTATCAGCCAGGCCATTCTGGATGTTGCTGCTGAGGGAGAGTACGGCACCATTGTGGTGGGGAAACGAGGGGTCTCCAAGGCGGAAGAGTTCCTCTTCGGCTCCATCTCCAGTGCGCTGGTACATCATAGTCACGACTGTACAGTGTGGGTGGTGGGATAACTCATGTCTGAGAAAATTGATACCCTGCCGACCGAGATCAGGGAGTGTCTGGCCGAACACAGGGTTACCCGAAGTTTGCGCAGACCCAGCCGGGTCTTTGCCGATACCACCAGTTTTACCTCCATTGACTATGGAGATATAATCCTGGTTGATGACTCCTATTTTCTCGTTACCGGTTATACTAAAGAGGGGCGCTTTGGGGTGGACGATCAGGTCAAGCCCTGGGTACCCAGGGTGGAGGAGCTGCCCAGTGGCAACAGGTACATTGTTAAACTGGTATTTCATGAGACCTTTGATGTCAAGATGGGGCAGTTCACGATCAATTATTACCGTTCTCCGGAAAAAGAGGCACGGGTGCTGGAGTTGGTTCAGGGGAATCTGCGTTTCATGCAGGGGCGGGCAGTGCTTGACGCGGCAGGTAACTTGGTGCGTATCCTGGATATTATCAATGGCAGGCGGCTGGATAAGTATGTCCATTTGAGTGGTGTCGGGCATGAAGAGTATTTCTTCCAGGAGCTGGCACCCATCCTGGGGCAGATGGTGGACTGCATTGATGCCATCAGCCTGCTTCATGAAAATGGGTTACGGCACGGTGATATCCGCCGTGATCACATCTTTGTGGAGCGAAAGACAGATTTTTTTCGTTGGATTGATTTTGACTATGACTACTACATGCCGGAAAGACCCTTTGCCGTGGATATCTATGAGTTGGGCAATATGCTGGTCTATCTGATTGGGCGCGGTGACTTTCATCCACGGGAAATTATAGAAGAGGAGGCCATGGGAGAAACAGTACTCAACAACCTGGAGGAGGGAGATTTTGCCCTGCTTACAAAAAACAGAATTGTCAACCTGCAAAAGCTGTTTCCCTATATTCCTACTGAACTGAATAATGTTTTGCTACATTTTTCCCTGGGTACGGAGGTCTTTTATGATACCTGCGTGGAGTTGAGGGATGATCTGGGGGAGGCGTTGCAGAAGAT
>DAOVTM010000359.1 GCA_030633145.1 Desulfobulbaceae bacterium | reverse complement strand
CATCAGGCAGGGGCTGCCCATCAAGGGGTTCCAGGCCGCTGACAAGGTGATCAATACCGGCCAGATCAGGTTCCTCTACCCTGGCCTGAGCCCGCCAGATGAGCGAGCCGATTCCCACCTCGGGAAAGAGCCACACCGTGTCAAGATGAACCTTGAGTTCTGTCAGCAAAAATCCATTCTCAGCCTCAGTGGCAAGGAAACAGCGACATTTTCGATTGGGCAACTGGGAACGGATACGGGGATGTTGCGGGTGCATATTGTCAATGGCTATTGCTTCATTGCCAAGGAAAAAACCAGTGCCAAGCCGTTGCCCGGGCGGAGCCAGTTGATACAGGGAAGGACTTGCATCCGGGGGAAGATTGGGCCAGTATTGCAGCAACCAGTTATCATCCACGGTGCCGACCAGAGGGCGGCGTGAGAGCCAGTCAAGACCCATGGGGCTGAAACCCGCAGGATCGGGATGCTGTTTGCGGGAGGTGAGCAGCCGGGTCGGGTCTTCAATATTGGGCAGAGGGCGAAAACGCTTGCCCGCCCCGGTGGTGCAGTCCACCCGTCCCAGACCATTCGGATTATCTGCGTGGGGATCACCGCCAAGCGCCCTTGCCCAGGTAAGGGGCATGGAGGTGAACGGTTCCGGTTTTGAGGGCATCCCGAGCCGGTTCCAGTGACGGTCGCCAAAGACATTTACCTGTTTGCGCAGGGAGCCGACCTAGATGGAGACCGGGCAGGCCAGATCCTTGCCGCCCGGCGGGTAGCAGGTGCCGACAGCGAAAAATTCACCTGTGGGTTTGGCAACGGAACTGTCATAGATGAGAGTATCATCCAGGTTGCTCACCTGATCCCAGAGGTCTCCTGCGGCAACAAGCTCCGGGCTGATTAGGCTGAAACCGAGGTGCATAGAGACGGTAAGCAGGGATTTTGGCTGCTCGTTGGTGATATTATAGAGTACTGTCAGGCTGTCAAATTGCAGAGTTCGCATAGAATGAAATAAAGTTGATAGAATCGTAAAAATTAAGATGTGACTTTCGACCAATTTAAAAATATAGGTTGTATTTGGCAGCGAGTGTTATCAGCCCAGTTCCACCTGTTCGCCGTCCAGTCGCAACCGTTCATCGGCTTCAATACTGACCTCCCGGGCCTCAACACTATAGCCCTCCTCCACCCGGCAATGAAGTTGCCCCAGACGGCTGTCCTCGCTGCCAACACTGCGATAGAGCTGCGCTATGCGCTCAAGAACCCGACCGGCCTTACGTTCCACGGTCTGCCAGAAGGTGCTGAGGCTGTGAATGGATATTTCCACTCTGTTGCCGGTAAAAGCCGTTTCCCTGATCTCCGCCACCCCCTTGTCCGCATAGAATCCCAAATCAGGTGCAGCAAGAGCAATTTTTCCCTCAGCCCGCAGGAGCAGATCACCACCTCTTGCCGCAATCATGGTATCTGCCGGTAAACTGACCTGAGCAGGATGCGTGTCATCTCTGACCAGTATTGACAGGATATAGGTTTTAGCCGGGCCTTCCACAAAAAGTACTGTATCTCCGGCTTCAGGAAGCAGCAGACAGCCGACAGCCTTGACCGCTATGACCCGCCGTTGAGCGAGCGTTATTATATATTTCTTATCCAGAATCTGTTGCACAGTACCTGAATGAAAAAACATCTCTTCATGATATGTTTGCTGCATGGGAAGGGCCATGACAAATTCGCAGCTCCGTTAATAGAGGTTTGGGAAAGTTTGGGAATATTTGGGAACATTTGAGAACGATAGATTCAAGACAGCTCACTGGTTTTCTTGCGCCATTACTCCTTCCATGGTATAGCATATCAAAAAAATACTCATAGTATCTCTATAGAGGCAATCGTGCAAGAACTCATCCCAACATTTATCTTTTTCTTTGCCGTGATTGATCCCATCGGAACAGTCCCGGTTTTCATTGCAGTTACCAGCCAGTATAAGGAAGCGGCCAAGAGGAAAATTGCCGTGAAGGCAACATTCATTGCAGCGATGATCCTCCTGTTTTTCGTTATTGCCGGGGAAGTCATTCTCACAGCCATAGATATCCCGCTTACCGCCTTTCAGGTCGCGGGTGGAATTGTCCTCTTTCTCTTTGCACTTTCCATGATCTTTGGAGAAAGCAAACCAGAGGAAGAAATCAGGATGACATCGAACGAGAGTGAAACCGCTATCTTTCCCCTTGCCATCCCCTCCATTGCGAGTCCAGGAGCGATGCTGGCAGCAGTATTATTAACCAGGAACAATGAGTACAGCCTTTGGGAACAGACACAAACCGCTGCGGTTATACTTTCCGTCCTGCTGGTCACGCTGCTGCTTATGCTTGCTGCAAGCCGGGTACACCGCTTGATCGGCAATAGCGGGGCAAGTATTATCAGTCGTGTTATGGGCCTGCTCCTTGCCTCTGTAGCGGTTGCAAACGTGCTGGCTGGAATCAAGGAGTATTTTTCCTGAATGAAGTGGGGGTGACCTTGTCATGTTGCAGCTGTACAACCCGTTGCGGCAAGGGTATTTCAATCCCGTTTTCTTTGAAACGTTTATGGATTTCTTTACTCAATTCATGGGTCAGTCGTCCACGGTCATGGGGGCGGATTGCCCAGGATAGAAGTTCATAGTTAATGGCATATTCCCCAAAGGTTCGCAGACGCACCTTTGGAGGAGGAGTTCTACAGGCCAGTGGATTATCCAACGCAACCTGCACCAGGGTTTCCTCGACCTTTTCCAGGTCGGAATTATAGGCAACACCAACTTTAATATGGATGCGAAAATTCTGTTTCGGGGTACTCTGGTTGACGATTTTTACATTGGTGATAATCGAGTTTGGAATAGTAATCATAATATCATCACGGGTCTGAAGCCGGGTACTGCGCATACCTACCGCCTTGATTTCACCCCGCTCGCCACTATCCAGGACGATATAATCGCCGGTACGGAATGGACGATCCAGAAAAATAGAGATCCCGCCAAAAAAATTCGCCAGTGTTTCACGCGCAGCCAGAGCAACTGCGAGTCCTGCAATACCGGCGGAAGCAAATACTGCATTTAAGGAAAACCCCCATCGGTTGAATGCCTGAAAACAGAGAGCAAGCACCAGTACAATGGAGATCAGGCTGCAAACAAGTTTAATGACATCGGCATCCAATGCTTCTTCTGAGATGTGCCGTGAGGAAATAATCATTCGCCTTATGATATTTCCAGCAACCAATACTGCCCATGCTGTCAGAATATAAATAAAGAACTCCAGCAAGAGAATGATTGTATTCAGTACCTCGCCGGTTATATTGATCTGATAGTCAAGGATATACTCTGCCAGAAAACAAATCCCCATGCTGTACAACGGCACGATCAGGCCGCTTAAACCCCATGCACTGTCCTGAAACCTGTTTTTCCCTTTTTTGTACCAATACAAAAACGACCAGAGCATAAAACCGCTTGCCATTATGGTCAGCATAAGACCAATCCATTGCCAGACAGCCTGACCTTTATATCCCAGCTTCATCCAGTCAGGCAATGCACTGATAAGGCCATCCGGTATCAACCAGCCAGACGAATATATGTACATCTCATAAATTCCATGCCTGCTGTTGTCCCGGTATGGCAGCTTTCTGACCTTATCATAATATTTATGCAGATTTTTGACCGTTTGCGGTGTAAAAAGAAATGCGCCAGCCCGATCTCCTTCCGTGACTTTGCCAATCGTAATTTCCGTATGCGGAATTCTCCATTGAGTGACATCTGGTCGTTGTGCATTGCATCTGGCGCAACATGCCTCTGTATTCAGTTTACGAACGGTATCTTCCCCAGGAATATCATTTAGATCCGGCAATGTCATTCTGCTGAAAATCTCGAAAAGCTGCAGCATGTATTCCCTGCCCTCACCTACCCGTACCCTGGGAGGAAGATCGCTCAGATCAAAACAGAGAATCGCTTTATTCATAGCGATTTTTTCTCTGACGCTCTCTTCTTGCTGCTCACTTATAGCCTTGTAATAGGCTTCTGAATAGCGAATGAAGCTCTCCATGGTAGCACGGGGACTGGAGACATCTGGCGGCTCCAGAGGAAAATCACTCGTCCCCCAGGTGGCAGTTGCATAGAATACAACAAACAAAGTTGAGGTGATAAGCCGAATGGATACGGTGATCATGAAAACTCCTGCTGACAACTGTGGAAAATTATGAAAAAAGCTCTTGTATTCTTCAGTTATAAATTATAATTTAAAGGGAAGCAACAATATAGATGGCAGACTATTTTTCAGAGAAAAACTATCCTTCTTTCGGCATCCTTCATATACCAGTTGACACTTTTGCCCAATCAGGTTCCCAAACTCCAGTTTGGGAACCTGTTAATAGAAGCTCCTGCTTCTCGTAACTCATCAGAAGCTGGAGCTTCCAGGGAAATGCTCCCAAGCTGGAGCTTGGGAACAAGAGTTTATTCAAAACAAAAAATGTCAACTACTTTTGGCATTACATGAAGGATGCCCTTCTTTCAGGGTAATCATTTCAGGGGACAATCCGATGAAAAGAACTCTATTTTACTATTTTTT
>DAOVTM010000129.1 GCA_030633145.1 Desulfobulbaceae bacterium | reverse complement strand
CCGGGATCAGGCAAGCCCGGTAGTGAGGAATCACGGCCTAATCTGTTTGAACTACTTGATGAACTTGATTTAGATGATTTTGATGACTTTTGAATTGGAATTCTGGAGATGAAACGTGAAATCACCCTATACTGTATTGGGAATCCCTGAAGACGCTGATGATGAGACTGTCAAAAAGGCATGGCTGGATGGGGTTCGTGCCTTTCCACCGGATCTGCATCCTGACCGGTTTCGTGAAATTCGTGATGCTTACGAGCAGCTTGCAACCCAAAAGGATCGGCTGCGTTACGAACTCTTTAACACTTCCTGTTATGAACGCAATGAAATAGCCCAGGTATTAGTTCAACAAACCAGGGGGCAGGCTGTTCTGACAGAAGAGTTTTTCCAGGGGCTGCTCACCCGTTTTGTTGGAACAACAGTGTTAAACCTGGAGTAAAAAAGTGGAATCTGAAAAAAAAGAACAGCTCCTGAATCGGTTCAGTCAATATCTTGATACGATAGCAGAGGAGGATATCTCTGTAGCAAGTGATGATACCTTTGGACTGCACAAGGAACTGGCTGGTTTGAAAAATGAGGTTCATATTGAATCACGCCAGCTCAAGCAGGCTCTGGATGATTTTCGAGCCGTATTTGCAACCCTTGAGGAGAGTAACAGCCAGTTGGGTGGTCAACTGGAAGACGCACGTCAACGGGAGGAATTTGTCAAAGATAGAGCGGTGGAGCCGTTGTTGCAATCCATGCTTGACCTGATGGACAGGATGACAGAGGCTGCTGCCGCTGTTCCGCCACGCAGAACCTTTTTCAATCTCAATTATCAAAAAACCTTACAACAGTGGATTTCGGTGCAGCAGGAGGGAGTACGAATGCTGTCGGATCGCCTTGACAGTATCACAAGCAGGCATGGCCTGGAACGAGTCACCTGTTTGGGACAACCGTTTTCCAGTACTGTAATGGAAGCGTTGGACACGGAGTCTAATGCAGATCAGCCTGATGGAATCGTGCTTGCGGAGACCCGGTCAGGGTACCTCCTCCACGGCAAGCCGTTACGTTTGGCAGAAGTGATAGTCAATCGGAAATAAACATCTCTGCGGGAAGAGAGATAAATATAAGGAAAAAAATGAGTGAAAAAATAATCGGCATTGATCTGGGAACCACCAATTCGGAAGTCGCTCTCTACCAGGACGGCGAGCTGAAGGTATTTGAAGACCAGTCCAGTAAACTTTTTCCTTCCTATGTGGGGATAGATGATCAGGGGGAACTGGTGGTCGGAACCCAGGCCAGAAATCAGTATGCGGCTTATCCGGAACGAAGCATCAAGTCCATTAAGCGAAAGATGGGCAGTGATGAACAGGTCATTATGGCGGACAAGGAGTATCATCCCCAGGAAATATCCGCAATTATCCTCCGTCGCTTAAAAGAAATCGCAGAAGAGAATCTGGGGCAGGAGATCAGCAAGGCCGTTATTACCGTGCCAGCCTATTTTTCTGACAGACAGCGGCAGGCCACCAGGGAGGCGGGAGAAATTGCCGGTCTTGAGGTGATGAAAATTATCAATGAACCGACAGCTGCAGCTCTGGTGTATGAGAGTGGACACAAGGGAGAAAAACAGCTCTTGGTCTATGACCTGGGCGGTGGAACTTTTGATGTCTCTGTGGTGCGCATGGAAGAAGCTGTTGTTGAGGTCATTTCCAGCCATGGTAATAATCATCTGGGTGGTGATGATTTTGACGCAGTCATACTGGAACTGCTCCTGGAACATCTCCGGGATGAGTATGAAATAGAAGAACCCGATCAAAGGGTTATCAGCCGCCTGCGCCATGCAGCGGAAAAGGCCAAGATTGAACTCTCATCCCAGCCTTTTACCACTATTGAAGAAGAATATCTGTTGGAGAAAGACGGCAATCCTGTTCATTTACGCATGGAGCTGTCAAGGGACAGGTATGAAGAACTGATTACCCCGTTCATTGACGAAACTATTGAAGCGGTGCATACTGCCCTGCGCGACTGTGGACTGGTAGCCACGGCCATTGACGAGGTGCTGCTCGTTGGCGGATCAACTCGCACTCCCCTGGTTCGTAGCCGGTTGGAGCAGGATTTGCACCAGGTGGCTCATGGTGAGATTGATCCAGATCTCTGTGTTGCAGGGGGGGCTGCCATTCAGGGAGCTATTCTGGCCGGTGATTCGGTGGAAGCAGTACTGGTAGATATTACGCCCTATACCTTTGGCACTGATACCCTTGGGATGGAGGACGGAATTCCAATCCCCTATTTCTATGTCCCTATTATCAAGAAAAACAGCCCTATTCCCATTAAAAAATCAGAGGTTTTCTATACTATTCGTCCCAACCAGGAATCAGTACAGGTAACAGTCTTTCAGGGTGAGGAGCCTGACGCACGGGAAAACATTGAACTGGGTCAATTTAGCGTGAATGGATTGAGCGAAGGCCCGGCCAATAATGAGATTATCATCGGATTCAGTCTGGATGTAAACGGTATCCTCCATGCCGAAGCAACGGAGAAGCGAACCGGCCTGTCTAAGTCTATCACCATTGATAACGCTATTACCCGTTTTGAGGATGATGAGCTTGATTCAGCCAGGGAGCGTATTAAGGATTTGTTCGGGGATAGGACGGAACAAGTTGGTGACGCTGAAGAAGCTGATGATAATGCAGATCAAGGCAGGAAGGCTGATAAGGACAACGATCTTATTGACAAGGCAAAAAATCTGTTGGAGGCCGTGACAGACGATGATGACCGGGAAGATATTGTTGCACTGCTGGAAGAAATCAGTGATGCGCGTAAGAATGGTGATAAAGAGCAGTTCCAGACAGCCGTTGAAGAGTTGACCGAGCTGATTTTTTACATTGAGAACTGATAAAAAATGACCCGCTGCCCCTTATGCAAGGCCCGTTATCGAGGACAAACCGAGTGTCGTCGATGTCGGGCTGATTTACATATCCTCCAGGCTCTGGAAGATGATGCCGGACACCAGGCGCACAAAGCAGTGCAACAGCTCCTTGCAGGTAATGGGGAGAGCGCAGAATATCATGCCCGCAAGGCGGCAAAAAAACATGGTGACCGCTTTAATACCCTCTTGTACGGGTTTATTATGTCAATAAATCGAGATGATAGATAAGTTGACGGGTAATTCATTTTTACTTCTTCTTTTCATAATGCTGATAAATTATATCTGATTCAGACATTGTAAACATACTTTGCATTCGTGTTGATTATTGGGCTACCAACATAAGCCGCAACAGAAGCAAATCCAATCTGCTATGCCTTGGTGCGCACAGCGCACCCTACAGGTAAGCGCAGACTCCGATAACATCGTGGAAACCAAAGGGTAGGGTGCGCTGTGCGCACCAGGCAGTGTTAGATTGTTTTTTAATCTGTGTGAATCTGCGTCATCTGCGGATATTTTGTTGCGGCTTACGCTGGTAGCCTATAATTGTATAATACCGCTCACCAGCGCAAGCTCGGCACAGGGATTTGCCGCTCTCCTCCACCTCCCGACAGTCCTGCACATGATCGCCGCAGGCATCACACTGAACCCGCCGCATGGGGCGGCCAGGCTTCTCACATTCCGGAATGTCCACTGTTACCTCCTGAAAGGAGAACAGCTCGTCTTCGGGCATGATCTTATACGCCTCCAATTGCTGCTGGTATTTATTGGCCAGGGCGGGATAGTATTTTTTTGATGCCTCCCTCGACTCTTCCAGGGCGGTTATCCGTATTGCCTTGCCGGTCTCAAGATTGACATAGGTTGCGGCCATAATTCCGAAATCCTTCCAGCGCATGGAACGCTTGCCCAGGCTGCAGCCGGTGACCGACTGGATGGCATCGGTGGCACAGCGGTCAATTTCCACCAGGATATAGAGCTTTTTGCGGTCTGCGCCCTTGGGGTCGTCTATACCGATGCGGGCAAGACCCAGCATGGACATGCGCACACCGATGACCTGGCCGGCACAGATATGGCCGTGAATTTTAGTTGATATTTCCAGCAGGGTTTCAAATGATTCCATAATAAATTGTGGTTATGTGGTTAAAAGTACAATTTTCATTTTTCTGTACCCTGATTCCTGTTATCCTGAATCGTAACCGGCAGAGAATGGGAAATCGTATCCAGCAGTTCCCGGCAGAAGCCGCAGGAGTCGCACTGTTTCTCACACACAGAGAGCATGTTGGCAAAGTCAAAGGAGAGAGCCGAGTTCTCAATAAACAGCTTGGGGGCCAGCCACTGGAGGGCATCGAGCAGATCCAGCAGATTGCCGTCATAGCGGTTGTTTATATAGGCGGTAATGGTTCGCATGAGAAAGTCACTGCCCCGAGTACGACCACAGAGTTTGATGTTATCGACATGACAAAAGTACAGCTCCGTGTCCTCGGGACGGATAAAAGGGGACTGGAAAATGCGGTACGGCTGGTCAGAGAGGAGGTTCATACAGCCCAGCTCCTTGTTGAGCAGGTAGGTACAGTCCCGCCCCTGGTGGTTGCCCAGGGCAATATAGGCATCATGGGAAAGCTTAAAAGGGCAGTAGGCCATACACCCCTCATTGGCCAGCACTTCCAGTTTGATATCCGGAAAGGAAGAACGGCATTTCAATGCTGTATCTGCGAGACGATCCAGATCCCGGTTCAGGGAACGATCCAGGACGATCTTCCCCGGCTGGACGAAACGGGTCTCGTTAATATAACTGAGTTGGGCTTCGATTTTGGCAAAGGAGTCGAGCATGGTATTGATACCGGGTACGGCCTCCAGAGAGGAAACCAGATCAGGTGCCTCGTTGGACATCTGCTGCAGCAGGTAATGGTCGCAGTAAATAATGCCGTTGACAGTACCCTTATCAACGCACAGCTCAAGAAAATCAATCACGGTTCTCAGCTTTTCCGGTTCGGTAAAGAGAGCTGGTTCATAAAATCGGCTGTTGAGCAGGATGTATTTACGCGGGCCGTTCAGGCGGGTCAAGGTACTGATCAACGAGTCAGGGTCGTCTCCTCTGGTAACCAGTACCCGGTTGTCTAGCCGTGCCTCTCCCGGCAGGCTGATCTGAACACAGTCCACGGCCTCATTGTTATCGTTTAAGAAATCAACATAGTCATCATCAGCCAAAAACGGAACATCTAGAAATGGGGTCACAACGTAATCCTCTCAATCTGTTTACGAAAAATCGCACCTTCCAGCAGCTCAGCCGGTTCAGGACTGATTTCAACAACCACCCGGTTGCCCGGATTTGCCCTGCTGACTGTGTACCCCTTTTCTGTACTCATTGCCTTCACGGTGCAGACAACTGGTTCCAGGTTCCGACCCAGGTATTCTATCTGGTCTCCGGTCTCCAGAACATTGCGTGCCTCAACGAGCAGGGGTACTGTTTGCCTGATAATTCCCACCGGGGCAAACGGTTGCTCTAATCGCATTGTATCATAAAGCATGTCCTGATTTGAAGGGGGAGAGTCAAAGAAATTTTCTGTCTGTCCCCTGGTGCCTATCTTGTTTATTTCATAGCGGAAAGAATGTGGTAGTTCGATGCTATCTATCTTTTCTCCTAAAAAAAGTTTTTCCTTGATGTGGTCAAGAGCCGCCCGATAGACCCTGACAACCGCCCCCACATAGCCCATGGATTTCATCCTGCCCTCAATTTTTATTGAGTCTGCTCCGGCTGCCACCAGCTCCGGCAGTCGTCCCAGCAGACACAGGTCACGGGAGTTGAATATATAGGTACCCCGTTCATCCTCTTCCACCGGAAAGGTCTGGTCAGGCCGTTTTTTTTCAACCAGCTTATAGGAGTAGCGGCAGGGGTGGGCGCAGTCACCATGATTGGCATCCCGACCGGTGAAATAACTGGACAGCATACAGCGGCCGGAATAGGAGATGCAGAGGGCACCATGGACAAATATTTCCAGATCAACATCGGTCTGACTCCGTATCTCTCTGATCTCTTCCAGGCCCAGCTCCCGGGCAAGGTTGAGGCGGCTGATCCCCTGTTCGGCCCAGAAACGGACACTGGCAGCGTTGGTAATATTGGCCTGGGTGGAGAGGTGGATCGGCAGTTCGGGTACAGTTTTCCTGCACAGGTAAAGGATGCCTGGATCAGCGACAATAAGGGCATCAGCACCCGCCTGGAAGAGAAAATGGAGGTGTTCCTCAAGACCGGTCAGATCTCGGTTATGGGCAAAAATATTAAGGGTGATATAAACCTTGACCCCATGTCCATGGGCATAGTCAATGGCCGCACTGATGCCCTGGTTATCAAAGTTCCCAGCCCTTGCCCGCAGGCTGAACTGCTTGCCGCCAAGATACACTGCATCTGCACCGTACAGGATTGCGGTCTGCAGTTTTTCCATGGTACCTGCCGGAGCAAGCAGTTCTGGGATTTTAATGCTCTTTTTTTCAGGGGTGTTATGATTCATTATCTCTTGTATTTTCTCTGTTTGTCAACAAAGTCACTGTTTCCCATTGACCGGTTGACAATTACGTTTTATTATGAAAACTTCAGTTGATCATGCCGATTCTGAGTTGTTATAAGGATGATGCCGTGTTGACAAAATAAACAAATAATTTTATCTACTATGATGAAGGAGTAGTCCATGTTGAAAAAGAATTATACCAAAACCGGAAAGAAATGCAGGGTAACATTTAAGTATCCTAACCCTGAACAGGCACAATCCGCTGCAGTTGCCGGAGATTTTAATGACTGGTCCACAACAGCCAACCCCATGAAGAAGCTCAAGGACAACAGTTTTTCCCTGACAATTTTCCTGGAGAGTGGCTGCGACTCCAGTTTCCGTTATGTGCTGGACAATGACATTTGGGTAAACGATCCTGAGGCAGATAGTTATGTGGTCAACGAGTTTTCTGAAAAGAACTCGGTGGTCACGGTCTAAACCTGCATCAAACCCTGCGCTTTAAGCGAACAACACCAGCAGCCAGACAACTGCAATAAGCAGCAAGGTGATAAAAACCGCAGCCGAGCCAAGATCCTTGGCTCGGCCCGACAGGGGATGATGCTCTGTCCCTATTCGATCCACCACTGCCTCGATGGCGGAGTTGAGCAGTTCCACAATCAGCAGGAGGAGAATACTGGCGACGAGGAGAGCCTTTGCCAGTCCGTTTTCTCCCAGCAGGAGTCCTGTTGGAATCATTACCAGGCAGATGAGTAGTTCCTGACGAAAGGCCTGTTCATGTCTCCATGCCGCCCGCAGTCCCAGCCAGGAGCAGGAGGTGGCTCTGATGAGACGTTTCAGGCCGGAGCCATTTGGTTTTTTCGTTTCTTTTTCTGTTTCCATAGATGTCTTTCCGTTTTTTTATTCCCTTACTCTCTAGTGCATGTCAATCTTGCCAGTATAGCAGTAAGCAGTATAACAGAAAGCAATATAGCAGAAGGCAATAACTTTTGCCGTATTGATTTTTACATCCACTTCGTAATAATAGTTGCCATGCCAGTTACAATGTGGTACAGGTGTTCTGTATTCGATTAATCTATAATAAAAAAATACTATGACACGCGAAGAATTTTCCAAGTCACGCAAAAAGCTTGGCAAAACCCAGAAAGTCCTTGCCCAGCTTTTGGGTGTTTCTCTGAAAGCGGTGCAGAGTTATGAACAGGGGTGGCGAACCATTCCCCTCCATGTTGAACAGCATGTTTACTTTCTCCTGGTGAACCAGCGCAAGGATAGGCTGGTCAAGCGAAAGGACTGCTGGAATCAAAAAAAATGTGAAGACAAAAAGGCCTGTCCTGCCTGGGAGTTCCAGGCTGGTCATCTCTGCTGGTTTATCAACGGAACACTCTGTGAGTGTACTGTTGGCAAGGGGCGCAAGGACAAGATGAAGATATGCCGGGAGTGTGAGGTGCTTACTTCCCTGCTCTAATTGTCCTTCACTTTTCCGTCTTTTTCTCTCCCCTTTTCTCACATAAAAGCTGCCCTGCTGGACGATTTTGGCCGCAGGGCTGTTACTCTCTTTTTTTTTGTATATCTGTTTCCCCCTGCCTGCAAAACGTGGTATAATGAATAAAGTTGCAACTTATTCATAAACCATGTTCCTCTTGATTTTTCCATGAAAGCGCACACCAGAAAGTATAGCATAGGGGTCGCCATGAGCGGCGGGGTGGACTCCACTGTTACTGCCGGACTCCTCTTGGAAAAGGGTTGGTCAGTGCATGGTTTCTTTATGCTACTGCCCCTGCCTGGACTTGAGGAACAGGTTAGCAGGGTGCAGGAGGTTGCCAGCCAGCTAGATATCCCGCTCCATCTTGTGGATGTGCGTGATTCGTTCAGAGAGCAGATTATCTCCTATTTTGTCAGTTCCTACCAACAGGGGGTAACCCCAAACCCCTGCGTGATTTGCAACCGGCTGATCAAGTGCGGACAGCTGATGGAGGAGATGACCGGGCAGGGGATGGCAAAGATGGCCACCGGCCACTATGCCCGGATTCTTTCTATGGATGGAACAAGCAGCCTGCACAGGGCGATTGATCCAGGCAAGGATCAGTCCTATTTTCTCTGCCGCCTGACAGCTGCTCAGCTTGACCGTCTTGTCCTCCCCCTGGGAGACTGGCACAAGGCGGATGTGTTCCAGCAGGCCAGAGAGATGGGCTTTCATTTTTCCAGAACCGAGAGTCAAGATGTCTGTTTTCTTGCCGACCAGACCCTGCCGACCTTTCTTGAGCAGCAGGGGGTTGAAAACAGATGCGGAGAAATAGTTGATATTGATGGACAGGTACATGGCAGCCATAATGGCACCAGTCATTATACCGTTGGTCAGCGGCGCGGTCTGGGAATTCCGGACGCAACTCCCTGGTATGTTGTCGGCCTGGACGCAGTCGCAAACCGGGTGATTATCGGTAAAAATGAAGCACTTTTTCAGAGCCGCATGAGGCTTGCAGAGGTGCAGTGGAGTATAAAGAAGGATGGCCCATGGGAAGGTGGGGTACAGCTTCGTTCCCGACACCGGCCTGCTTCTGCACGGGTTGAGCCACTGGACGGTGAAGATGTCTGGCAGGTGGCCTTTGCTGAACCGCAGCGGGCCGTCACGCCAGGTCAGTTTGCGGTCTTTTACCATGATGATCAGGTTGTTGGCTCTGGAGTAATTAAGAGGATATGAGTAGAAACGAGAACCAACATAGAGTAGCCGTAGCAACCCTGGGCTGTAAGGTAAACCAGTTTGAGTCTGCCTCTTTTATCAGCAGTTTTCAGGATCGAGGGTGTGAACTGGTGTCTCTGGAAGAGCCTGCGGATATCTTTGTGATCAACACCTGTGCGGTCACGGCCAGGGCAGGGCAGCAGTCACGGCAGATGATCAGAAAGGTTATCCGGGATAATCCCGAGGCTCAGCTAGTGGTCACCGGCTGTTACGCCCAGATGGCTGCGGAAGAACTGCTTGATATTGTCCAGGAAAATCCCATTGCCATTGTCGGCAATGGCAATAAACACCGCTTGGTGGATACAGCCCTGGATGAAGCCCTGCCCGACATGGTGATGCTCACCGGCAAGATCACCAGACAGCAAAATATCTGCCGGTTACCAGTGCGCCGTTTTGTTGGGCGAACCCGAGCCTGGTTGCGTATCCAGGATGGTTGCAATAAT
>DAOVTM010000388.1 GCA_030633145.1 Desulfobulbaceae bacterium | reverse complement strand
GAATTAGACAAAAGCATCAGCCGCTTTCCTGAGAGAAAAGAGCAATTTCTCAACCATGGGGGGGACAAAATCAATCGCCTTGCCATTCCTGCCCAGGTTGATAAAAAATATCTCGAAGATATAGGTTTTCCCGGACGATTTCCCTTTACTCGTGGGGTGCAGCCAACCATGTACCGGGGCCGGTTGTGGACCATGCGCCAATATGCCGGGTTTTCCACGGCAGCCGCCTCCAATGAGCGCTACCGCTACCTGCTGGATCATGGGCAGACCGGGTTGTCCGTGGCCTTTGACCTGCCCACCCAGATCGGTTACGACTCTGATGATCCAATGTCCCTGGGCGAAGTGGGCAAGGTCGGTGTTGCAATCGATACCCTGGCGGACATGGAAATTCTTTTTGATCAAATCCCGCTGGACAAGATATCCACTTCCATGACCATCAACTCGCCTGCCATGGTACTGCTGGCCATGTATATTGTGGTGGCTGAAAAACAGGGAGTGAGTAGTGACCAGATCATGGGCACCATCCAGAATGACATCCTCAAGGAGTATGTGGCCCGGGGCACTTATATCTTTCCTCCCAAACCATCCCTGCGGCTGATCACCAATATCTTCCAGTGGTGTGCTGCCAATGCCCCCAGATTCAACACCATCTCCATTTCCGGCTACCACATCCGTGAGGCCGGCTCCACCGCAAGCCAGGAGGTTGCCTTTACCCTTGCCAATGGTTTAACCTATGTGCAGACTGCTCTGGATGCGGGACTTGCACTGGATGTCTTTGCCCCCCGCCTGGCCTTTTTCTTTAACGCCTCCTCCAACCTGCTGGAAGAAGTGGCCAAGTTCCGGGCCGCGCGCAGGCTCTGGGCAAGGCTGATGAAAAAACAGTTCAAGGCGGAAAAACCTGCCACCATGATGCTCCGCTTTCACACCCAGACAGCAGGCAACACCCTGACAGCCCAGCAGGTAGACAACAATATCGTTCGGGTCACCATTCAGGCATTGGCTGCGGTTCTGGGCGGCACCCAATCCCTGCACACCAACTCCCGGGACGAAGCGCTGTCCCTGCCCACCGAAGAGTCCGTGCGCACGGCCCTGCGGACCCAACAAATCATTGCTCATGAATCCGGGATAGCGGACACGGTTGACCCCCTGGCTGGTTCCTATTACATTGAACAACTCACCGATGGTATTGAATCAGAGGCCCTCGAACTTATCAACCAGGTGGATGATTTCGGCGGAGTGGTGGCCTGCATTGAAAACGGCTTTATTGCCGGACAGATTGAAGACTCGGCCTATCAATACCAGCAGGCGATTGAATCCGGTGAACAGGTTATTGTCGGAGTCAACAAATTCCAGATAGAAGAGGAGGCAGAGGTGCCGGTGATGCGGGTGGATCCGGCAGTGGAGGATCAGCAGGTTGCCCGGCTCAGGGAGATAAAAAACTCCCGCAACCAGGAACAGGTCAACCAATGCCTGGCAGACCTTGAAACTGCGGTCCGTTCAGACTCGGCCAACCTGATGGAACCGGTTCTGGACGCAGTCAGAGCCTACTGTTCCCTGGGAGAGATTTGTAATGTTCTGCGCTCGGTGTTTGGTGAGTATCGGGGGAGGCAGTAAAAAGCAAACAACCAGCCCTTTTTCAGCTTTTCACAAACATCAGCCAACAAGCCTTCCCCCATCGCCAGAATATGGGAGCCGAGTAGTAAAACAATGAAAATCATCCCTGAGATAAACAGGGAAGATATCTTCAAGATTACCCAACCTTCCCCAAATGGGGCCATTGACGGCAAAAAAGGAATACCCGAGGCAGGCAGCGACCAGGTTGCAGAGACGGAAAAACGAGTCGTTTTTGAAGTTGAAAACTACTTGAAAACTGTCGCTGACCTCATCAACATGGATTTCACTGAGATCGCCCGCCTGACAGAAGCCCTCTCCCTTGCGGATCTGAAAGATAATTTCCAGGATACCCTGCAGGAATCAAAAGCAGAATTCAACGGATACTGTGTACGCTCTTTTCTTTACCATCTGGTTGATCGTAATCCCCACATACCATCTCCTTGTGGGCCATTACCGAGATCTCATTGTTCTGAATATAGACAATGCCATGCGTACCTCCTGGGATAAATTCAGAGAAGCTCCGTTTAATCTGGAAGCAATGGATAGTGGTGTCCTCATCGTAATCGGTGTTGTTATCTCCATAGCAGCTCTGATTGATGCTTATACCCTGGATGATCCGTATCCGGGCTATAGCCGTGAAGACCGGAAGTACCGAAAAAAATTATCAGCACTCCAGAATGAAGAAGATAACCCGCCCCTTTCCTTTGCCCAGGAGACAGAGGAGATGGGCAGCAAGGTGGATGAAATTATTGGCGAGGCCAATGATGAGGCAGAAAAACTGATCAAAAAGAATCAGGAGGTTTCCACAAATGCCCTTGCCCGACAACGACTGGCCGCCCTTATCCGCTCCATCAAGAACAGGCTTGCCCGATATGAACGGCTCTCCATATTCATCCTGGATGAAAGCGGTACCTACTCTCCTTCCCCCGGTGTTTGAGATGTGCAACCCCGGCACTGAAGAGCAGGTAAATTCATGGATCGAGAATCCACGGCAGATGCAGCAAAAATTTGATGAACAGTTTGCAGCCCCCCTGGATGCTGTTCTGGTAACATTGCTCCGTCCGGGGATTGCGCCCCGTTCTCCTATTATTGAGACAATACAGGGGCTGCGCAGCAGTGGTAAGGAACGATTAATGATTGTCTCGGATATGCTGCAAAATTCCCAAAGACTTTCATTTTACAATTCGTACCAGGCATTCAATCAGGACAACATTGCGGAGGTCTGCGGCATGAGCAGTCCATACAGTTCCATTGAGGTGTTGTATGTGAACCGTCCGGGAATCAGCGTGACAAGAAGACAGGCCGCAAGAGATTATTGGGATACATGCCTGACCCGTATGGGCAGGACATACGAATGGAAGAGTTTATAATGAAGACATTACCCTTGCTTACATTTCTCCCCCAGGAGATCATTCCCCTGCTGATTATTCTCGGAGGGCTGGCTCTTGTCCTGCAATTCACAAAAGTTGCCACGGCCCTGTTCATGGCCTGCGGATTGATGCTCTTTTTGCCGGTATTGCTTGAACCATTGCTGATGATGCTGCCGGACTGGGCCTTCCCACTGCTTATGATTTTTATCGTACTCAGCATGATCGGTACCCTGTTCACCCTGTTGATCGGCAGAAATGCCAAAGATCAGATGGTGGGTACTCTGGCTGCTGATCTCTTTAAATGGTGCCTTTTTTTTCCATTTCGGCTTACTGCCTGGATCTTTCGCTCTTTCAGGTAAGAACTTAATGTATCCTTGTTAAATTTTAAAAAAATATGAAAAATTTAAAAACAAACATGGAAAATAAACATACTGAGGGAAATAAAATGCGCTCTAAAATCATATACCTGCTCGCTGCTGCTGTTTTTTGCGGCTGTTTATCCCCCCCTGTTAACCGTCCATGAAACAGAGGCAGGAATCCTGTCCCGGTCTATTGCCAGAGTAACTGCCAAAAAGGCTGTGCGAAAGGCTGCTGCCAAAAAAGCAATGCAAAAACGAACAAATAAATCAAACAAACAGAAAAATTATAAAAAAATACTTGCCAGGGATGCAGCCAGGGACAAAAAAAGCAAGGCTTACCCTCTGGAAAAAGACAGGACTGTACACCGCTATACAAGTCCCCAAAAAGCTGTAGAGGCACAAAAAAAAGGCATTCCTGAAAACACTCACATGACGGCGACAGCCTCCAGGGGAAGGCTCATTTCCGGCAAAACCGCCAAAGACCGCTTCGGTCTTGCCCAGGAACCCCGCTCACGCCTGACGATTCATCTGCCAGGGGACAGCCTGTAAAAAAAAACAAGGTTATCGGCGGACAGCCGGGCTGGGGAGAGATTACCTCACCCGGCAAGATACCTCCGCAGAATATTCGTGCTGTACATCAGATACGATGATATGTATTGACTGGTGCGCACAGCGCACCCTACCCTTGAGTTTTCACGATGTTATCGGAGTCTGCGCTTTACCTGTAGGTGCGCTGTGCGCACCAGTCAATACTTATCATCGTATCTGATGTACAGCACGAATATTCTGCGGAGGTATCTTGCCGGGTGAGGTAATCTCTCCCCAGCCCGGCTGTCCGCCGATAACCTTGTTTTTTTTTACAGGCTG
>DAOVTM010000429.1 GCA_030633145.1 Desulfobulbaceae bacterium | reverse complement strand
TTTTTTACCCGTTTTGAGCCAGCTGCTGATATCCACTCCAGTGAGGAGAAGGTACACCGTTTCCATGTTGGCTTGAGTGAGCCTATTGTCTTTGACTGCCGTATGAAGCCCTGGTACACCGATGTGCTGGAGGTTGATACCGCTACCAGAGAACGGGTGGACTCCAGGTACAATTCCATTATTCCGGCTCGATACCGTTGATGAGGTACTGATTGAAATGGAGGGGAGAGCAAAAGAGGTACGGTTACAGAAAATTATAGCCAATGCCGGGGTCTGTTCACGGCGCAAGGCTGAAACCTATATTGGGGCGGGAAAAGTCAGGGTGGACGGGCAGGTGGTGACCCGAGCGGGTTGCAAGTATGATCCTGCTCAGGTGAAAATTACCGTGGACGGAAAGCCCCTCCAGCCTGGTAAGAGTAAACAAAGCATCTATATCCTTCTTCATAAGCCCAGGGGCTATGTGACCACCATGTCCGATCCCCAGGGTCGGCTCATTGTCACGGAACTGCTGCCAAAGATTCGGGAGCGGGTTTTTCCGGTTGGACGGCTGGATCTTGACAGTGAAGGTGCCTTGCTGTTCACCAATGACGGTGTCCTGACCAACAGGGTACTTCATCCCAGCAACGAGGTGAACAAGACCTATGAGGTAACTCTGCGGCAAAACCCCGCTAAGACAGACCTGAAACGGTTAGAACAGGGAATTGAGCTTGATGGTCAGAAGACCTGGCCGGCAAAGCTGCGTTTCCTCCATACCCGAAAAGGGGCGACGACCATTGAAATTATCATCCATGAAGGAAAGAAGAGACAGGTGCGCAAGATGTTTCAGGCAATCGGTCATCCGGTACTTCGATTAAAGCGTACCGCATACGGCGGCCTGAAGCTCGGCAAACTGGCATCGGGCAAGTCTCGTTTTTTGACTGCTAAGGAGGTAAAAAAGATATTTTCCTGATTTTTTCAACATTTTTTCCTTCTTTTTTCCTTTTTTTAAAAAAAGTCCTTTACAATCAAAAAGATAACTGATTTACTAAATCTAACAACTTTTTTAGAAACTTTGATAACTATTGAACAACACTTGAAAACTGTTCCATTTCTCATTTTTCGGGAAGCGGGACAAGCTGTGAAAGGGAGAGACAGCATGAATAAATCGGAACTGATTGAAACGCTTGCCGCTAAAATAGAGGTGCCGGTTCGAGAAGCAGTATCCATTACCACTACTATTCTTGAAACAATGCAGCAAGCCTTGGCCGATGGTGATGCCATAGAGATACGCGGCTTTGGCAGTTTTGTGGTCAAGGAATATGGTGCCTACACCGGTCGCAATCCCAAGACCGGCGAGAAGATCAAGGTTGAACCGAAAAAGCTGCCCTTTTTCAAGGTTGGGAAGGATTTGCGCGAACGGGTCAACGAGGAAGCTGTGAAAGCAGCTAAGAAAAAGAAAAAAAAGAAGAAGTAAAAGAATCAGGGATTCATCTGCTGACGATCCCCCCCAGCAGATCATAGGTATGCGCCTCGGTGATATGGACGGTAACAATGTCACCGGGGTTTGCGGTGCCATCGTTTATCAGGACGCTGCCGTCTATGTCCGGTGCCTGGTAGCGGGTGCGTCCTTCCAGTAACAGCTCTGTCTCCCTGCTGAATCCTTCCACTAACACCTGCTCTTTTTTCCCAATATACTGTTGCAGCTTGGCTGCGCTTATCTCGGCCTGCAGCTCCATGACCCGCTGAAACCGTTCCTGTTTAATCTCCTCAGCCAGGCTGCCTGAAAAACCAGCAGCCACCGAACCATCTTCCGCCTCATAAGGGAAAACACCCAGATGATCCAGCTGCCAGCGTTGCAGACAGTCCAGCAGTTGGGCAAAGTCCTGCTCTGTCTCTCCGGGAAAACCCACCAGCATGGTGGTGCGGAGGGCGCAGTCCGGTATATGGGTTCGGATACGGATGATCAACTCTTCCAGATCCTGTCCGGTGTAGCGTCGGTTCATTTTTTTCAGTACCTGGCTGCTGACATGTTGAAAGGGGATATCCAGGTAGGGCAGGACGCGCGGCTGTTCAGCCATGAGCTGGAGCAGTTCATTACTGGTGGAGACCGGATAGAGGTAGAGCAAGCGCAGCCAGGGGATATCCGTCTCTGCGATCAGAGTCCGGAGCAGGGCGGTGAGGTTGTCTTTTGCTGCAAGGTCATCGCCATAGGCGGTAAGATCCTGGGCAATCAGAGTAAGCTCCCGCACTCCGGCAGCTCCAAGTCGTTGAGCCTCAATGACTAAGTCTGGGATAGTTCTGCTGCGCAGGTCTCCGCGTATGGAGGGGATCATGCAGTAGGTGCAGCGGTTGTCGCATCCCTCGGTGATTTTCAGGTAGCCACGAAAGGGGGGGGTGGAGAGGGTACGTGGCTGGTTGCTGTTGTTTAAGCTGCGTGAGGGTACCTGCAGGGATATACCCTGGGAATTGGGCAGTTCGCTGATCAGCTGTCCGATCCGCTGTTCATCGTCAATGGAGACAAAGAGATCAACCTCCGGCAGTTCCTTCAGCAGATCACCCTGGTACCGCTGTACCAGGCATCCGGTGACCACCAGTTTTTTTGCCGGGTCTGCCTGCTTGAATTCAGCCAGGGTCAGGATCTCATCAATGGCCTCTTCCACAGCCGGACGGATAAAACCACAGGTGTTGACCAGTAGGAGTTCTGCCTCTGCTGGGTCTTCTACGACCTGGTATCCGGAAAGCTCCAGGGAACCGAGCATCATTTCCGAGTCAACCAGATTCTTGGCACAACCCAGACTTACAAGATGGAGTGTTTTCATGTCAGAGACCAGAAATCAGAAAGCAGAAGCCAGAAGAGTTACTGTCTTAGGCAAATGAATAAATGACTGACTTCAGTATATGTTAAATAATAACTTTATATTGTTTGTTTTGACAGGTGCTTTCCCTGGCTGGAGTTTCCTGCCAGATCTGTGAGCAGGGTAAGCAGCATACGCGATTTCTTCTTAAATGCCTTAAAAGAGTATTCAGGTTTCCAGGGTCTGGACAGTAGTTCGTCCGATACCAGCATCACTGCGGCAAGTTCAATGCCACGGAAGTCGGCAACTGCGCATAAGGCGGCATACTCCATATCCACCCCGGATATACCTCTGGCCGAGTAAGCTGCTACTTTTTCTTCGGTCTCCCGGTAGGGTGCGTCAGTAGTCCAGAGCGAACCCATCTGGAAATCAATACCGCTTTTCGTCAGATGGCGGCAGAGTAGTTCCCGTAGGTCGGGTGAAGAATGTATCACTTTGTCACCACGATCCCCCTCTTTCCTGTAATGTTCACTGGTACCCTCCTCGGACAGACATTCCGTGGGAACCAGTACATCCATTGCCCGCAACCCCATTTGCAGGGAGCCGCACCAGCCGTAAAGGATAATATGTTCTGCTCCAAGGGCAATCAGCTTTTCAAGACACATCAC
>DAOVTM010000072.1 GCA_030633145.1 Desulfobulbaceae bacterium | reverse complement strand
GGTAGCAGTTGACCTCGATTGGTAGGAATTTTGTCTAAATCAAAATCTGGAGTATTTTAAAATACACCCTATGGAGATCCACAGAACACTACAAGTCCTAATCGACTGTTATTACGAACTTGTTGTTAAACATAATGTAAGTGGATAGATTTAAAAATTAGTGGCAACAGAATCGGAGGCATAACAAACAAGAGGGGGCTAATACGTAAGGAAATGGATATAAACGGTCTCTGCCTGTTCGGAATCCAGATGTACCCTACAGTCCTTCAAGCCCAGTCTGGCAAGTACCTGTTCGCAGTCACGCACCAGCCCTAAACGCTGCGCAGTTATTTGCAGGCCATGCGGGATACGGGTGGCAAGACAGGAGTTGGAGGGCAAATCCCAAGTATCAAGGCCCAGAGAACGGCTTGCCTTGCGGATCTCTTTTTTGCTCAGCCCGGCAGCGGCAAGAGGGGTCTTGATAGCAAGCTCACGGATTGCCCTGTAACCGGGGCGATCTGCTTCTAAATCATCCCTGTTGGTTCCATCAAGCAACAGGGACAAGTTTTGCTGGGAAAGTTCTTTTAAAAATGTCTGGTAGAGATGGCTCTTACAGAGATAACAGCGATCTTGCGGGTTGCTGACAAAATTCTTTTGCGCAAGAGGGTTCTGCTCAACAATCAGCTGTTCCACCTCCGCCCCATAGCCATGCCGTTCCAGCCAGTTGGCAGCTCCTTCCTGTTCACTCCTCTTCTGGAGTACTGAACGGCCATGCAGGACAATGACATTCTCCCGACCCAGGACATCAAGGGTTGATCTAAGGAGAAAAGAGGAGTCAGCCCCACCGGAAAAGGCTACTCCCACCCTGCCGGAGTTTTTATACCCTGCCAGTATCCGGTGCAGTTTTTCAATCTTTTGCTTGAGGCTCACTACTCGTTGATCAGTACTGATTGGTGCGCTATGCACACCATTACCCTAATCTTTAAAGGAGAAATCAGCCGTGGGGAAATAATCCACAGGCTCGCCAAGATGGAATTTGCCATCCTTAATCCATCCCTTGAGGATTTCAGCAATCTCCCTTGCCTTGACTATGGAAGAGAGCGGCGAGGTTTTCACCTTTTTCCCTGCCACATCTATGATGCCCGACTTTAACTGGGCATAGCTGACCTGACCGTAATCACGGCTGATACAGTTGGTATAGTCATGGCCGTAATCAACCACATGGGTAAAAAGCTCCTCATCCGAGACCCCGGTAAAGCGAGCCATCTCCTCGTTGAGGATGGGAATTGGCACCCCAAGACCTACAGCCATGGAACAGCCATATCCCTGGATACTGATCCCGCGCAGCCACTCTGCCGACATCTGCTTGAGATCACCCTGCACCATCATGGTTCCAGCCGGACGGGTCGGTACCCCGTTTTCTCCCCTGGGTGCTGCCGGGTTATGCTGACTGCCGTTAAAGGTGACATAGCCTACTCCCCCGCCAAGAAAGATACGGGTTCCAATGCCGGTGGTTCTATAGAGGGGATCGTTTAATAAGGGACTCAAGGCACCAGCACTGCAATAATTCGCATTCCGGCATTTGGGTTTCAGCGATCCCATATAGGTATAAACGGTTTTGTCGGAAAAGTTGACCGCACAGTTATAGTTCTGATACCCGTTTCTCGGATTACAGAGCAGGGCATAGTTCATATCTGCCAGGGTCAGCTCTTTTTTGCATTTGGTGTTGGCGTAGCAGTCTGTGGGATAGGCCTTGGCCTCAAGATAGACCTTTTTACCTGCTACCAGGTCTTCGATGATATGACCGCCGCCATAACGAAACTCACCCGGAAAGACCTGGTTGAGCGGGTCATCCTCCATGGTCTCCGTGACCCCCATGTAACAGTCAATGGCTGCCAGACCTCCGTATGCCGCAACCTTGTTAATCCACACCTTTTGCGCCTTGATGGTGGGGGTAGTCTGACCAAAGTTAAAAAACGCTCCCGAGGAACACATGGTGGAAAAAGTACCCGTGGTCACCACATCAATCCTGCGGGCAGCCTCAACCGAACCCTCCTGTTTGACCACATCAACCATTTCCTCGGCTGTGACCACCACTGCTTCACCTGCCTTGATCCTGGCGTTTATCTCTGCGTATGTTTTATTTATAGCAAATTTTTTTTTCTCTATTTTTCTTTTTTCTATATCACTCATCTTAAACCACACTTGATTAGATTAGTTGAAGGTCTTTTCCAAAACACTTTTTTTAAAACACCTATTTTGCACACCACAGTATGCAATGATAATTTTTTCGGCATCCTTCATTTCGAGCCAAAAGTAGTTGACACTTTGGCCGATTCTTTGCTCCCACAAAATTCCTGGTTCCCAAGCTCCAGCTTGGGGACAATGCCTCGGAAGCTCCAGCTTCCCGGTTATTACGAGAAGCTGGAGCTTCTAAAAATAGGTTCCCAAGCTGGAGCTTAGGAACCAGATTGTGCGAAAAATGTCAATTGACAAATGAAGGATGCCATTTTTTCGTATTTTATTATAGCCGCCGGATCGGCATATCACGGTTCCCACGCAGGAGCGTGGGGAACCAGTGGGAAATGTTAGATTAACTGTACATTAGTACTTATAGTATGCAATGTTAACTTTTTCTTTGCATTAGCTGATAGATGCTTTAGCATACATATCAGCTTTAGCATATAAAAAATAATCAAACCCCTGGCTGCTGGAACAGGTTATTAGAACAACTATTCCCATAACCATCGAAATTAAAAATAAAAAATAACAATGAACGACAAAAATAATATCCCAAAAGTACGAAACCGGATTGACGAAATTGATGATACGGTTTTGCGGCTCCTCAAAGAACGGTTGGACTGCGCCCTGAAAATAGGAAAACTGAAAAATGAAACCAGTCGGGCAAAATGGGATCCCCAGCGGGAACGAGAGATTTATAACCGTCTGCTGGCTGATAATAAGGGTAAATTTCCAGACAAGGCCCTCCGTTCCATTTTTCACGAAATCATCACCACCTGCCGCCTCTCCCAAAAAAAAATCGAGGTTGCTTACCTGGGACCAGAGGCAACTTTTACCCACTTGGCTGGCGTGAAATATTTTGGTCAGTCTGCACAGTACAATCCCATGGAGTCCATAGATGAGGTCTTCCAGGAGGTGAACAAGGGACGGGTTCAGTACGGGATCGTACCAGTGGAAAACTCCATTGAAGGGGCGGTGTTTTCTACCCTGGATTCATTTATGAAGTATTCTGTCCATATCTGCGGCGAGCTGCACCTGCCCATCAGCCACCATCTTGTATGCCGATCCGGCAATATTGAGGACATTCAGACCGTGGCCTCCCATTCCCAACCCCTGGCTCAGTGCCGGGAATGGCTGAAAACACATCTGGGAAATGCCCCGACCCTGGAGGTTTTTTCCACCGGTGCTGCCGCCCAGATGGCGGCCAATAACCCCAATATCGGGGCCATCACCAGTGAACTGGCTCTCAAGACCTACGAGTTGCAAGTGGTGGTCAAGGGAATCGAGGATTACCAGGGCAATACCACTCGGTTTGTGGTTATTGGTCGAGAATCACCTTCCCGCAGCGGCAACGATAAGACCTCTCTGTTGCTCGGGGTGGCGGATCGTCCCGGTTCGCTGAACGAGGCCCTGACTATTCTTTCGTCCAAGAACATTAACCTGGCCAAGATTGAATCCAGGCCGATCAAGGGAAAACAGTGGAAGTATCTCTTTTTTATGGATTTGCACGGGCATATTGAAGATCAGATGATTAAGGAAGGATGCTCGGTGTTGCAACAGATTTGCCCTTATTATGAGTGGCTTGGTTCCTATCCCCTCTCAGATGGTTTTTAATGAAAAATTACGCCCAGCGCACCTGCAGTTCAAACAACTGTCCACTATCAACTATCAATTATCAATTATAAACTATCCTCTATCAACTAACAAAGATGTCCAATCTCCTCTCGTGTAGAGACATAAGCAAGGCCTTTGGTGACCAGACCCTGTTTTCCAATATCGGGCTGGTCATAGCCAACAAAGACAGGATAGGTCTGATAGGACCAAACGGGTCCGGTAAATCTACCCTCCTGAAGATCCTCTGTGACATGGTGGCTGCTGACAACGGTGAGATCCATCGGCAAAAACATGTCCGCAGCAGTTATCTCAGCCAGGAAGATGTCTTTGATGAACAGGCCACCTGTGCAGACAACCTCTATGTTCCCCTGGCTGCACTGGATATAGAGGACGCAGAACAGGCAAACCGGGTTCATACCCTGCTCAGCCGGGCCGAGTTTGTTGACCCGGAACAGCAAGTCAGTGAACTCTCCGGGGGCTGGCGCAAAAGACTGGCTATCTGCCGCGCCCTGGTAGCGTACCCGGATATTCTGGTCATGGATGAGCCTACCAATCATCTTGATATCCAGGGCATCCTCTGGCTGGAGAAATTTTTATTATCTTCCTCCTTGCCGGAAAGTCCGGCTGGATTTATCATGGTCAGCCATGACCGGCGGTTTCTGGAAAACACAGTCAGCCGAATCATTGAACTGTCTGCCGCCTATCCGGACGGAACCCTGCAGGTCAACGGATCCTATTCCACCTTTCTGGAAAAGCGGGAACTGTTTCTTGATCAGCAGCAAATGCAGGAAGAACGGCTGGCTAACAAGGTGCGGCGGGAAACCGAATGGCTGCGCCGGGGACCTAAGGCCAGGGCAACCAAGGCAAAATACCGCAAGGATGAAGCGTACCGGCTCCAGGATACCCTGGCAGATGTCAAGGGTCGTAACCGGGTGGGTACCTCTGTGGGGATCACCTTTGAGGCCACCAATCGCAAGACTAAAAAGCTGCTCACGGCCACAGGTATCAGCAAAGGGTTTCAGGGCGAACCTCTGTTTTCTAATCTTAACCTGGTGCTGTCCCCTGGAACCCGTCTGGGACTTTTGGGCAGAAACGGCTGCGGCAAATCCACCCTGATGCAGATCCTGGCCGCCGCAACCAGTGAAAGCGGAGCAAAACCGGACAACGGAACCATTACCCATGCCGACAATCTGCGCATAGTCAGCTTTGACCAGCGTCGGGAACAGCTGGATCAAGACCAGACCCTGCGCCGAGCCCTGGCCCCTGACGGGGATTCAGTTCTCTTCCAGGATCGCTCCATTCATGTCGTCTCCTGGGCAAAACGGTTTCTTTTTCGTACGGATCAGCTTGAGACCCCGGTGTCCCGTCTTTCCGGCGGTGAACAGGCTCGGATTCTTATTGCCGCCTTGATGCTCCAGCCAGCCGATGTCCTGCTCCTGGATGAGCCGACCAATGATCTGGATATTCCCTCCTTAAACGTCTTGGAGGAAAGTCTGCAAGAGTTTAACGGTGCCTTGGTGATAGTCACCCATGACCGCTTTATGCTTGATAGAATCTGCGATCAGGTCATCGGCTTTAACGGCAGGGGACGGACGACTTTTTTTGCCGACTATCAACAGTGGCTTGCGGCCCTGGAACAGGACGAGCTTTCCCTGCTTGGGAAGAAGAAAAAAAAGCCTGACAAGGAAAAAAAGAACGTCCCTAAAAATGCAAAAAAAGGACAGGGAAAGCTCTCCTATATGGATCAACGGGAATATGATCAGATGGAGGAGAAAATTCAGACTGCGGAAGCACGGGCGCAAGACCTGGAAGCCTTGATGCAGGAACCAGAGACTGCTGCTGATCCAGATAAACTTAACTCCTGCTGGCAGGAACTGGAAGAGGTACAGGCGGAGATTGCCCGCCTGTACAGCCGCTGGGAAGAGTTGGAAGAGATTCGGGACGGAAATGGGTAACCCTTGTCCTACCTGTGGCGGGACAGGACAGATTAGTTTTTTTAAGGGTGAGAGTAGATTTTTACTCACTGATGAGGAGTGTCCTGCCTGCTGCGGCCTTGGCTATCTGCTAGATGATACAGGGGATACAGAGGAGGCTGATGAAAAACCTGACAAATCAAAAAAAGAATAACAAAACAACGTAACATAAACCTCAACAAAGGACTCATTATGTATGTACAACTACGACGTTTAACGCCATTTTTGCTCATCTTTTTCACCATCGCCTTTATGGAGGCGGGTATCACCGCCGACTATTCCGATGCCCGCTCACGGGGTGGTGGACGATCCTTTAAGCGATCCGCACCTCAAAAAACAACATCAGCAAAACAGACCAACAAGGCCAGCACAGACAAGAAAAAATCCGGCTTTGGAGGCGGCCTGATGGGAGGACTCCTAGGCGGTGCCATCGGTGGAATGCTCCTTGGCTCCATGTTTGGAGCAGGCGGCTCGGGAATGGGCTTTCTCCCTATCCTGCTCCTCGGAGTTGCGGGGTACTTTATATATCGCCGCTTTATGGCCAAACCAAAAACCCAGGCAAGCCCAGGCTATCAACCGCCTCCCTCTAAATCGTTTGATGACAACAACAGTCAGGAGAACTTTTCTGTGCCGCCTATGCCGCCATCCGGTGATCCGCTCCAGGAAGGGTTTTCCCAAATTCGAGCCACGGATTCCGGTTTTGATGAGGAACATTTTACCGAGATTGCCTCAGATGTCTTTTTCAAGGTTCAGGCTGGCTGGATGCGCCGTGATCTGGACAGCTACCGCAACCTGGTCGGTGACCAGCTTGCCTCTGAATATGCGGGTCATTTTGCCGATATGGAAAAGAAAGGAGTGTTCAATAAGCTGGAGTCCATTGCCATTCGCAAGGTAAAGATTGTCGATGCGGGCAGTGTTGACAATGAGGATTTTCTCACCATTCTTTTCACTGCAAATCTGCTGGATTATACCGTGGATGACAAGAGTGGAGACCTGGTGGAAGGCAGCAAGACCGACCCGGTCAAGTTTGCGGAAAAATGGACTTGGGCAAGACCGGTCAACACGGAAGAGTGGAAACTTGAAGGGATAGATGTTGTTGATTAATCTAACATTTCCCACTGGTTCCCATGCTCCTGCGTGGGAACCGTGTTTGCCGCTCCTGCGGCTGCCACAGGGTGCAGGTTCGTCCAAGTTTGCATTTCCACAGACGGAGTCTCGCTGGCTCGCTTACCTGGAGCGTGGGAACGAGGTTACCATAAAATTTAACAAGGATACAAAAAAATATTCAAGGAACAAATATGTCAGCAGCAAAAAATGGAGACAGTGTCAAAATCCACTATAACGGTACCCTGGAAGACGGAACCACTTTTGACTCTTCAGCGGGACGTGATCCCCTGGGGTTTACCCTGGGCAGCGGACAGGTCATTGTTGGCTTTGATGAGGCGGTCACCGGCATGACTCCGGGTGAAAAAAAGAGCGTCACCATTATTGCGGATAAGGCTTATGGTCAGCGCAATGAAGAGATGATTATCAAGACTCCCAGGGAACAAGTTCCAGCGGATCTCAAACCGGAGGTGGGACAACAGTTGCAGATGGCCGGTCCTAACAATCAGCCTATCATTGTCAGGGTGTGTGAAGTTACTGATGAACACATTGTTATGGATGCCAACCCGCCTCTGGCCGGGAAAGACCTGAACTTTGATATTGAGCTGGTATCCATTAATTAATAAGGGATCTCCTTGACTGTAATCGGATTACTTTTGTTCCCATGTTCCAGAGTGGGAACAAAAGTTGGACGCTTCAGCAGCAATTCCCTAATGTATTGGTGTGGTGTATTGGTGTTACCTTATAAAATCAGGCTTTAAGAACACGCTCACGCAACTTACCAGCAATGGATTCCTCCCTGTAGGAGACAATGGTAATGGGTGAACGTCGGAAAAGTTTTTCCGCCACCGAACCGGTAAAGGCGTGTACGATTTCACTCTTGGCCTTCACTCCCATGACGATCATATCCACCTCTTCCCTGACTGCATACTTGAGCAGTTTATCCGCCGGTTTGCCCACGGTAATGAGCAGCTTCATTTTTTCTTCGGGAAAATCCACATTCTCAAGCATCTCGTCCAGTGCCGCAACCCTGGTTTTTTCAATTTCCTGCACATAGTGATCGCCGTCAACCTCGTATCCATACGAGGTGATGGTCTGCACGGCATCAACATCACGCTGGTTGACCACACTTATAAAGAGTATTTGATCCGCATCCACTGCTGTTGCCAACTCGATTGCATAGTTGACGATCCCTTGGGAATAGGGGGAAAAGGCCAGGGGAACCATTATTTTTTTTATCTGTTTCATTCGTTTTTACCTGTTGTTCTTACCTGCTGATATTTAAGGGAACCCATCCGGGTTCCCGTTATGTTGAGTCTGCGACCTGTCAGGCAGCTTTTTGGATATGGATAGGCAGTCTTGCCTCTGGACCTCTTGCCCGCTGGAGCATAAAGATTACCCCAAAGAGGGCAAGGCCCAAAAGGTAGCACCAGTATCGTTGTTCATGGGGCAGCCCTATCCACTGGGCAATCCGTTGCGGCTGCATCAGGATAAAGGTAACGGCCAGGAAGAGTGGAATCTCATAGAGTTTGTTTCGGGCGTAAAACCAGCCCTGGGTTGCCGAGGCAAAGGCAAAGTTCCCCATACAGGTCATCACAAAGATGAGAATACCCTGGGTCCAGGAGAATACGTTATGGAGAATCAGTTCTGTGTTAAAGATAAACATAAAGGGCAGAATAGCAGTCCTGATGTCATACATAAACGCTTGAATACCCGTGGCAATAGGGGGGGACTTGGCAATGGCTGCGGCAGCGTAGGCAGCCAGACCAACCGGCGGGGTATCATCTGCCAGGATACCAAAATAAAAGCAGAAAAGATGCGCAGCCATGAGCGGGACAATAAAGTCCTGGGCTCCGCCTACCGTGACAATAGCCGGGGCTGTTAAGGCAGCCATAACAATATAGGTAGCGGTTGTCGGCAGCCCCATGCCGATAATCAGGCTGGCCATAGCTGTAATAACGAGCATCAGGAAGACATTGCCCATGGAGAGGACATCAATGACTTCCGAGATCAGGTTGCCAAGCCCCAGGGCAACAACACCGACAATAATACCGGCAGCAGCAGTGGCCAGGGCAACAGAGACCATGTTTCGCGCCCCGGATGCCAGGGCGGTAAAAATCAGAACCACGGATTTTTTGACCCCTTCACCTATGGATGTCTTATTCTTGTATGCCTTGAGCGGTTCCTGGAGCATCATGATGACCGCAAGCACACAGATGGCGTTAAAGGCTGCCAGTTCAGGGGAATGCCGCACAATAATCAGCTCATAGAGGAGCATGAACAGAGGGATGAGAAAATGAACCCCTGTGAACAGGGTCTTGAAAAAAATCGGTAGCTGGCTCTTGGGAAGCCCCTTGATACCGAGCTTTGATGCCTCAATATGGGAAATATAAAAGAGAGCCGCATAGGAGGCAAAGGCAGGAACTGCGGCAGCCTTGACCACCTCGATATAGGGAACATTGACATACTCGGCAATAATAAAGGCTGCGGCTCCCATAATGGGAGGAGCAAGCTGACCATCAGTGGAGGCGGCAACCTCTACTGCTGCTGCCTTAGTGGACGGGTAACCGACTTTTTTCATCATTGGAATAGTAAAAGTACCGGTGGTCACAATATTGGCAATACTTGAACCGGATATCATACCAGTCATACCGCTGCCCATGATGGCAGCCTTGGCCGGGCCGCCTTTAAATCGACCTAACAGACTGAGAGCCAGCTGGATAAAATAATAACCAGCACCGGCCTTGTCCAGCATGGCACCAAAGAGGACAAATAAGAAGACAATGGTTGCCGATACGTCCAGAGGAATACCGTAAATCCCTTCAGTTGCCATGGTCATTTGACCGACAAAACGATCTATGGATGCCCCTTTAAAGGCGATCAGATCCGGCATATAGGGTCCCAGGAAACAGTAGGCAATAAAACCGCCACCGATGATCGGCAGGGCTGGGCCGATGGTGCGGCGGGCAGCCTCAAGAAGCATAACAATAAGCAAGATGCCGACAACGACATCCCAGATATTGGGCATTCCCAGGCGTGAGTTTATATCATCAAGGAAAATAACAAGGTAGAGAGCAGAAAAACAGGCAAGTGCCGCCATCAGCATATCAAACAGGGGAATGGTTCTATGGCGGGAGAAATATTTAATGCCAAAGACAGGTTTTTTAAAAAGTGGGTAGTTGAGATAGACCAGGGTCAGGGCAAAGGCCAGATGGATCGCCCGGATAAAGGTGGTATCCAGGACGATAAATTTGGGCAGAGCCAGTTGAAACAGACTCCAGCTTACTGCCACCGTGGGTATGATCCATTTCTGCCACCCTTCCGGCCTCCTCCCTATCCCTTCTTCTTCTTCGGCCATTTTCCGGGCCGCATCCATCCCATCGTCTTCAAACTTAACATCAATTTTACTCATGGTTACCCTCATTCAGATAAGCTAAGTTATTTTGGTATTGCAGTCTCTTATTTATAGCATACATTCCCATCAAACACATAACTGTATAATTTGTCAGGATAAAATATTTTAGAATAAATATTTGGTTGTCAAGATTTCTGCAATATTCCAATGATAATCAGGAAAACCTTATTAAGGTCTTCAGGAATTCGGTAGGTATGTAAATCTTTTGAGATTAATTTTCTGTTTCTATCCAGAATTCCAAAACGCCATAGTTCCCCAATGGAAATAGCCCCATAGATATAATCGAGTTTTCTCCTGATTTTTCTCTGCTTCTCTTCATGATTATCAGCATACTCATTTTCGTACTCATTTTCATACTTGTCCAAAGCTATCATTTCAGCAGCAAGTTGGTTAAACCCCTTGTCCAGATCGCCTTTTTTGGCCTCAATTACGATGAGGTCCTGGTTTGATTGCAGTAAATAATCTAAAGATCCACTCAGCTTATCATTAATATCCAGAGGATATTCAACTCTTATTTTTGCCTGGACATGACTAATTACACCAGCTAAAACAGGAGCAATCATAAATTCTCTTTTTGCCATTTCTGAATTCAATGAGATTCTCGGTAAAACAGCATACAGATTTTTTTGTATTGATAGTATATCGTGTTCCGGAATATCCTTTCCCATTGCCAGGTCAAGAATTCTGGTATCAAAAGAATAGCCAAATGCATGAGCGATTTCTTCTGTTGGATTATTGAAATCAAAATAATCGCTGAAGGTGTATTTTTTCCCTTCCTTAAATACTATTCTTCCCATGGGTAAAATCGTATCCTCTTTATAATTTATGGTACTTCACTTGATCTACTGGTTCCCACGCTCCTGCGTGGGAACCTTAATTGCCGCTCCAGCGGCTGCTACAGGACAGACGGAGTCTCGCAGGCTCGCTTACCTGGAGCGTCCAGATTGCGTACCCACGCTGGAGCATGGGTACGAGGCTAACAAGATTCCCATAACATTTAAAGAGGATACGTAAAATCCTTCATGTATAATCTCGAAGTATTGCTGGAGATTTCAGATTACTCGACCAGATGACGAACAGCAATTGCCCTATAGCCCCTCTTCTGCACCAGGCGGCTGGAGGTAAAGGTACCCCGCTTGAAATTAAAGACCTTTGCTGCCACTCCCTGGCGGTTAGCTGACCAGACAAAGCCGCAACTCAGGGTAATGAGAGGGGTATTTCGGAGCCGTTGACCGCAGTCTGCCTCATAACCTTTATATGCCTTATCTTTGATATAAAGGGTTTTAAGCTCGTCCAGGGTGGGAAGGCGCCAGTTTTCATATTGAACCGGCAGGGTCAGGGGAAAGGTATATTTGATCCATTTTTCAGCCTGGTGCCAGGTAATATCACCAAGGTTGTCGGTCGTGGACCACATCAGGGCAAGCTGCTGATCAGTTACAGTCCCGTCCTTATTGTCAGTAAATCGTTCCTGGGCAGAGACAGAAAGACAGCTACAGAACAGAAAAATGAACAGAAAAAAAAACCGTGTACAAAGAATTCGACCAACCATAAACTCCCCCTTTATTTACTGTTGATGTGTGGATTGAGGGAACAGG
>DAOVTM010000476.1 GCA_030633145.1 Desulfobulbaceae bacterium | reverse complement strand
GAAATTGCGCAGGGTGAGATGTTTACCATGATTGGCCAATGCATACTTGGTGCTGAGGTTGCCCGGAAGCTTAACCTGGGACCTGGCGATTATATTGTTTCATCTCCTGAAACGCTGTTCGATATTGCAGGAGTCTATCCGTTGAAGATGAAGATCACAGGCGTGTTAAGCCCTATCCGCAGTGCTGATGATCTGGCTGTTTTTGTCGATATTAAGACAGCCTGGATCATTCATGGATTGGGGCATGGCCATGAGAATGTAACCAAAACAACGGATAATTCAGTCATTCTCAAGCGGGATGCTGACAATGTAACTGCCAGTGCCAAACTCATGCAGTACACTGAAATCACAGAGGAGAATATCGATTCTTTTCATCTCCATGGAGATCCGGATAATTTTCCTCTTACCGGAGTTTTAGCCCTGCCAAATGATGATAAAAGCGGGACAATCCTGCAAGGAAGATATCTGAATCAAGAGACACCGTACCAAATTATCCGCCCAGGAGAAGTGATTGATACCCTGATGGCTAATATTTTTAAAATTCGTAAGGTACTTGATGCGGTCATCATTCTGGTTGGCAGCGCTACACTGCTTGCGCTTATCCTGGTGTTTTCCCTGTCATTACGATTGCGGGAAAGAGAGATAGAGGTCATTTTTAAAATTGGTTGCAGTCGTGCCACAACAGTTAAGCTGCTGGGGGCAGAAATATCTATTATCCTGCTGCTTAGTGCTACTGTTTGTCTCGGATTACTGGCTATTGTTCTGAAATATGACCAGCTACTTGTAAGAAACTTGTTTGTGTAAATAGCAAAAGGAGAATAAAAATGCGTCCCCAAAAATCCATTATGTACCTGGTTTTCATAACAGCCCTTTTCGTCGCCTTACCGCAGCAAACAGTTGCTGGTGAAAATTTTACTGTCTATACCAGTAATTATCCCCTTACCTATTTTGCTGAACGAATTGGCAGGGAACATATTAATGTTGTTTTCCCTGCTCCACCGGACGTGGATCCTGCTTTTTGGACACCTGACAGTGACACAATAAGAGCATTTCAGCAGGCGGATCTCATTATACTCAATGGTGCTGGATATGAAAAATGGTTAAAGAAGGTAAGCCTACCATTGTCGCGCCGCACTGTTGACACCTCCAGAGCCTTCAAAGAGAAACTTATTTTTGCTGAAGCTACTGTGACCCATAATCACGGTCCTGGAGGTGACCACTCCCATACCGGAACAGCATTTACCACCTGGCTGGATTTTTCCTTAGCAATACAGCAGGCTCAATCAATATATGAAGCTTTGTCACGTAAAGACCCAGGACATAAGGGTGACTTTGAGAGAAATTTTAAGTCATTGAAAACAGATCTGACTATACTGGATGAAGAAATGACCGGCATAACCACTACACATCCGGGACTTCCTTTAGTCGCGTCTCACCCAATCTACCAATACATGGCAAGGCGCTATAACCTAAACTTGAAAATGGTACTGTGGGAGCCTGACACAGAGCCAGGAAAAGCAGAATGGAACTATCTCCAGAAAATTGTAAAAAGCCACCCGGCCAGCTGGATGATATGGGAAGATGATCCTCTACCAGAGTCTGTAAAGCGGTTACAGAAAATGAATATTGAGAGCCAGGTATTTTCTCCATGTTTTTCGAGGCCGCAACAAGGCGACTTCCTCTCTGTTATGAAACAAAATGTGAAAAACATGGGACTTCTCTTCAATTAGAAAATTCGTATTGGTTCAGGCTGTTGAGCCGTCTGGCTCGATTGACCGCCCCTATGCTCTAATCCAGATCGGATATAATTTGCAGTGCAAATATTTTCCTCAGTCAGGATGAGGATGGCGGCGGCCTGGGTTTTATGGGGTATAGAAAACAAATGGATTGCGTCGCTCTTGGTGGGAGTTTTGAAGAGAATCCTGTGGCCGCAGAACAACAATAAGTAAACTGAATTTAGAAACGGTATGGTAGAACCACAGGATATGTCGGGTATGCAGGGCAGGCGAAAATCAATAGCAGCTTTTATTGAGGGGAAAGGATTTGTCCGGACAATCACCCTGCTGATTTTTTTCAACTCAATAACCCTTGGCATGGAAACCAACCCGGCAATGGTTGCCCGTTTCGGTACCTGGTCAAAAAAGGGGTCAGATTTATTTTAAAATTCAAATTACAGCAATTAAAAAAGAACAAATAAATCTGACCTCTTTTCTAAAAGACGGCTCAACGGCAGCGATGCGTCTGTTTGGAAAAGAGTATCCTGATTTATTCAGTTGGTTACTTGATCAGATGGGAGCGTTACCGCTGCCACGCAAACGTCGTGGACACGCTGCCAGCAACCCTTGATTTTGCGTGATGTCCCGTCTTAAGTTGGTAGCCTCAAGATGGCTACCAACTTTAGCCGGGACATTTTTTCCTCTCGTTCCTACGCTCCAGGTAAGCGAGCCTGCGAGACTCCGTCTGTGGTAACGGAAACTGACGCTCCAGCGTCTCGCATCGACCGCTGGAGCGGTCATTCAAGGTTCCCACGCAGGAG
>DAOVTM010000162.1 GCA_030633145.1 Desulfobulbaceae bacterium | reverse complement strand
TGACGTTGCCAAAAACGCCGTAGATGTTGCTGGCAGGGCATCAGCCAACAGGGACAGGGCTGAAGGTGAGGTTGTTCAGTCCCAGAAATCCCGTGAGCTTATTGAGGCCATGGGTGCAACCGCAGCCAAGGTTGCCGAGGGTTCAAAATCGCAGCAGGAATCAGCGCAGAAATCACAGAAAACGGTTTCCAGTCTGATCGAGTCCATGGGAACGGTAAGTGAGGCGGTTGTCAAACAGTCTGAAGAGGCCGAAACCGCTACTGAGCGTGTGGGTGCCATGGGTGAAACCGGTGCCATGGTTGTGGCTACCTCCGGCACACAGGGTGAAAAGGTTATGCAGGTAACCGCATCCATGACCGAGATCTCTGAGGCGGTTAAGAACATGGCTGCCGCAGTTGCCAACGCCACCCAGCAGGGTGAAGAGTCTCTCCAGGCTGCTACCGACGGTAGATCGGCGGTTGAAGCGACCGTTACCGGTATGGGTGCCATTGCGGAATCTTCCGAGCAGATTTCTGAAATCATCGACGTTATTACCGAGATCGCTGAACAGACAAACCTCCTGGCTCTTAATGCCGCCATTGAGGCTGCCCGTGCCGGTGCGCATGGTAAGGGCTTTGCCGTTGTTGCTGACGAGGTTGGTAAACTTGCCCAGCGTTCCTCCGAGGCTGCCAAGGAGATTACCCAGCTTATTAAGGATTCTACCAACAGGGTTACCGAGGGTACCAAAAATACCGAGGCTCTGCAGGTAGCACTCACCAAGATTGGTGACAGTGGCCGTAATAATATGGAGTCCATTGAGGAGATCTCCTCTGTTGCCCATGTTGTGGAAACAGATATTATTGATGTACAGAAGTTGGTTGAAGAGCTGAACGAGCTGGCCGGTGAGATTTCCACCATGGCTGGTGAGCAGGGTGCCCGTCGTACGGCAGCCGAGGAAGCACTCGGAGCCATGGTGCAGCAGTCCCAGATCATTAGTGCCCTGGTAACTGAGGCCAATGCCGGTTCTAACGCCATTAATGTTGAGATGCAGGCCATTACACAGATTACCGATGAGATGGGTGAAAGAACGGCCCAGCAGGGTGAACGTTCCCGCCAGGCTATTGAGATTGCCCGCCAGACATTTGAAGGTGCGGAAAAGACAGTGGTCGGTGCTGGTACGGTTGTGACCCTTACCGGGGAGCTTGAGGCCGCTTCCCAGAGGTTGCAGGAGCAGGTTGATCAGTTTAAACTGTAAATCGCCCCTGTTTATTTTTGCCTGTACCGCTTCGGGTCGCATTGTTGCTGCCCGGAGCGGTGTTGCCTGGATAGTGAATTAACTAAGAAAGGAGATAATCCATGGCTGAGGACTTTACAGCCGAACGAATCGATCAGGATGAGAAAGAAAAACTCATGCAGCTGGTCGGCTTCACCATCGGTAAAGAACAATTCGGTGTTGACATTCTCATGGTTCAGGAGATCATCCGTTCAGCACCCATAACATCTGTACCCAATTCGCCTGATTTTATTGAAGGCGTTATAAATCTTCGTGGTAATATTATTCCGGTTATTGAGTTACGGAAGCGTCTGAATCTCTATAATAAGGAAACCTCTGAGAAAGATTCCTGGATTTTGATCCTGGATATTGACAGTCGGGTTACCGGATTTATTGTTGACTCCGTAACCAAGGTCATGAAAATTCTTGAGAGTACCATTGAGCCGCCCCCGGAAGTGGTTGTGGCTGGTCTGGAAAATCAATATATCAAGGGGGTCTGTGAGATTGCCGACACCCTGATGATATTGCTTGATTTTAACCGTATCCTTCTGCTGGATGAACTGCGGACCCTCAAAAAGATATAATGTTCTGGCTGGTTGCTGATAATTGAGAGAAGTTTTAGAGGGGACAAGTTTACATCTGTCCCCTTTTTTTATTATGTAATGGTGCGCACTGCGCACCATAGGCTTCTGTTTTCATGATGCTTTCGGAGTCTGCGCTTACCTACCTGTAGGGTGCGCTGTGCGCACCAACAGAGTAATCAGTAGCTCGGAGTCTTCGCTTACCTGGTCTGAGTTTTTTTCCTGGGCCCCAAGCTCCAGCTTGGGGACAATTCCTCGGAAGCTGTTCCCAAGCTGGAGGTAAGCGAGCCTGCGAGACTCCGTCATTGGGAACAAGAGTAAACACGGCATCACCCCCGAATAACAAATATGAAACAGGGAGGCTAAGGTTATAAGTTAATGAATATGAAAATAAACTACGACGAGTCCACCCAGTGCAGGCGATGCTTTCCAAGGATCAGCAAAAGGGTACCTGTCATGGTCAGCATGCTGCAATACCCGATGGTTGATGTTGAGGAAAAGCAGGCCGTAACCAGTGACATGGCAGAAAAGGGAATCTGCTTCCAAACAACGGAGCATTATGAACAGGGCAGTACCCTTAAACTTGCCATTAATCTGTACGGCTGGCAGAATTACCTGCAGAGTACCGCCTCGCTACTGGATGCCGAGACCATGTCCAAACCGCTGACGGCAATCGGTGAGGTGGTCTGGAGCAGGGAACTTGACAGCAAGGGTGGCTATGAGGTCGGAATAGAGTTTAAGGATATTTACGAGGACGACCTGAAGGCATTTAAGAAATACCTGGCTCTGGTGTTGAGCAAAACAAAATGATAATTGCTGCAAACTTTTTACCCAGGAGTGGTCTGCATCGCCAGTTGATCTTTTACATTTTTTTTATCGGAGTGGTTTTTTTGACAATGGCTATTGAGATGACCTTTTTCCTCCGTGGAGACCGGGTGCTGGGAGCCTTGGCCGCTGCGGGATCGACCTCCTCTGAGACGGTGAGCCTGATTCTGCTCAAGGTGGGAGTGATGCTCGGTAACCTGTTGCTGGCCATCGGCCTGGTGATGCTCCTCTTTACCAAGAGGATCATGTTCCCGCTGGGGAGAATCATCCAGGGAATCAGGGCCATGAGTGAGGGTGACCTTTCCATCACCCTGCCCGAACAGAGTCACGATGAACTGGGTGAACTGGGGCGGCGCATTAATGACCTGACCGCCAACCACCAGGAGTTGATCCTCCTGACCAGGGGCATGACTGAGCAGACCCGCCAGGCCCTGACCGACAATCCTGAGGAACCGAACCTGAAAGGAGCTGTTGCTACCCTGGACGAACTGGACGAAACCCTGGCAGAGTTTGGCAGGAGTTTTTATCAGTGCTGATTCTCTCCTGCTCCTGGCTGATGTTTCCGGCAGGTATTCTTATTGCCGCTGTTGCCATGTTCTTCGGGCTGGGCGGTGGGATACTCTGGATGCCACTCCTGCTCATGGCAACAGATCTAAGTCCCCGTGACGCAGTGGTCTGCACCCTGCTTATCCAGTTTTTTGGTCAGGGGAGTGCGACCCTTGCCAACAGCCGAGCCAGGATGATTGAGTGGCCTTTGGTTCGCCTTCTGGTTTTGATTGGCATTCCTGCAGTGTTTTGCGGTGTGCTTCTCTCCAGAATACTGCACCCGCTCTGGATTGAGCTGATCCTCGGTTTGACGATTTTTCTTATCGCCTATGTTTTTTTACGGGGGGATGATTTTTTTGTCGAGGGTAGGGACAGAGCAGACCTTGCTGCTGCCGCAAAGGGACGGCCTATTACCTTTGCTGGTGGTATCCTGACCGGCTTTCTCGGTATTGGGGTTGGTGACTGGCTGGTGCCTTTTTTTAACAAGCAGTGCGGCTTGACCATGGTCAGATCCGTGGCCACCAGTATAGTGCTGATGATGGTCTTTTCTTTGACCGCCCTGACTGTGCATCTTGCTCTTGGCGGGATCATCCACTGGAACATTGCCCTGCCTGCAATCCTTGGAGTTCTGCTTGGCGCTCAGTTGGGTTCCAGGTTGCTCCAGGGCGTGCCTGAGAGTAGTTTTAAGGAGTTATTTGTGTTGATGCTTGTGTTTATTGCCACTCATGTTACCTTTAATGCGGTGTAAAAAAGGTTACCAATTTTTGATGAGACATTTTCGTACCACTCTCGTTCCCACGCAGGAGGTAAGCGAGCCTGCGAGACTCCGTCTGTGGGAACCAGAGAAAACCTACGGGTTTTGTAAAATTGGCGAAGGTATTGTTAATCAGATGATTATAGTGAACAGACAAAATGCTGGCAGGTGGCATAGATGAACAATCAGGTCGGCAGCGGCTTTGCCGGTGAAATAGAAGGCTTGAGTCTGATTGATCTGGTTCAGTTTGCCTGCCTTGCCGGGGATGATCGCAAGCTGTCCGTGCTGTTTGAAAAAAACCACGGCAGACTCTACTTTTCCGACAATGAAATCATCCATGCCGAGTTTGGCGAGTTGACCGGCGAAGAGGCATTTTACACCATTATGAGCTGGCCTTCCGGTACATTCAGTATGCTCTTTGCCGGAACCAAGCAACGAACCATCGACTCTTCATGGAACTTTCTCCTCCTGGAGGCGGCTCGCCGTCTCGATGAACAGGGAGAGGATGATGAGGAAGATGACAAAAATCGCTCGGAAGAACTCAATGTACTGGTGGTTGATGATTCCCGTCTCTTTACCAAGGCATTTATCAAGCTCTTTGAGGATAAGCTGGATAATGCCAGGGTGATAGGCACAGCCAATAACGGTACAGAGGCTCTGAAGTTTCTGGAGATGCAGGTGCCTGACCTGGTAACCTTGGATATCAATATGCCGGTTATGGGCGGTGATGTGGCTCTCAAACATATCATGATCCGTTCACCCGCCCCTGTGGTACTGGTCTCCAACTTTAATGATCAGATCTGTTTCAAGCTGATGGATTTCATGCGCTTTGGTGCCGTTGACGTGGTAGCTAAGCCGGTAAATCCCCAGTCGTGGGATATTGTCAGCAGGCGCCTCTTTTATATTCTTGAGAATGTAAAAGAGTTTCAGCTCCACAACGTCAGCAGGGTTAAAACACTGCGCCAGGTGACAGAGAAAAAAACACCGGAAAAAGCGGCGAAACGGCTGCACCTGATTTTAGGCGGACTGGGCGGTCTGCTTGAACTACAGAAGATTATCCCTGTTCTTGAGTACCAGGATGAGACTGTGATAATTGTCCTGCAGAATATGTATCCCACCATTGCTCCGCATCTTGCCTCCTATTTTGACGGCTACAGTAAATATACCTCCATCCCTCTGGGGTTTGGCATGGGATTGTTGGGAGGACAGTGCCAAGTGGGCAATAGTTATGGAAAAATAGAGATCAGCGAGGAAGAGGGAAAACCGATTTTGTCCGGCTTTGGGGATGCAAAGAATGAGATTCAACTGGATGCTTACCGCCTGCTGCGGACAGTAGCTGATTTTTTCGCTGCTGAACTGTCAGTAGTGATGCTCAGCGGTGTTGACCATGATCTGAAAAAGGGTCTGGACTCTGTTGTTGCAAATGGAGGCAGGGTGATTTTTCAGAACCCAGATTCCTGCCTCTTTGCTGCCAGCGGTAACCGCTTGAACCTGGATATTCAGGGAGCATTTACCCTTAAAACGGAAAAGATTGCCTCTTTTCTTGCTTCCTAATCAACAGCAAAGACCCGAAACCCCTCTCGCCTCTGCCTTCCAGAGTCTTTGCTCCGCACCACTTACCCGGTTCCCTCTCGTTCCCACGCTCCAGCGTGGGAACGGAAACTGGACGCTCCAGCGTCTCGCATCGACAGCTGGAGCGGTCATTCATAGTTCCCAAGCAGGAGCGTGGGAACCAGAGGACGACAAGAGTTATCTGTTTAAACTTATGGATTGTCCCGCCTTAAGTTGGTAGCCCATAAAGATACTCTCGCCTCTGCCTTCCAGAGTCTTTGCTCCGCACCACTTACCCGATTTCCGGTTTCTCTTTTCTGACTTCTGGTTCCTGACTTCTGATTTCTGGCTCCTGATACCGGTACTCCTTCAGGTAAATATCCGACAGGGTCAAAAAGGCGGTAACAATCAATGGCCCGTAAATAATGCCCAGCACTCCAAACATAGCCATGCCGCCCAAAATCGCAAGAAACACTAACAGGGTGTGCATCTTGACGTGACTGCCGACAAACTTCGGCTTGAGCAGGTATTCCACCGAAAAGGAGAGAACGCCATAAAAGACAAAGGTTATGATAGCCTGACCCATCTGACCATCCAGCAAGAGGATAAAGGAAGTGGGCAGCAGTATCAGGCCAATACCAAAGATGGGCAGAAAGGCAAGAATAGCCATAATCCCGGCCCAGAGAATAGGCGAACCGATCCCCAGCATGGCAAAGAGAATCCCCCCCATAATGCCCTGAAATACACCGCTGATTCCATTACCGACCAAAATTACCCCTGAAATTTCCAAAAATTTATCCAGCAGCAGCTTATCCTCTTCATCCGGTAGCGGCGACAACCTGATAAAAAAGTCCACCAGCTTGTTAATATCGATAAGAAGAAAAAAGATAACCAGGATCAAAAAGCAGAACTGGAAGGCAAAACTCATAATGTTTGCGGCCCAGGAAGATGCCTTATTATAGATAAACAGCCCGGATATCTTAATCATATCCGAGAACATATCTGTAATATCGGACGGCTCAAAGCTGACCCCGTAATCAACCAGAACAGCCATGCTCTCCACCACCAGTTTGCTCTCCTGGATGGACTGCTGGATCTTGATGAGAAACTGGGTATCCCTGCCCAACTGATAGATATTCAGTGCCTCCGAAGACAGGGCCGTGATGCAGAAGGTCAGGGGGACAAAGACTATAAGTACAATGAGTCCACAGGTTAGACAGGAGGCCATCCAGTGCGACACCCACTGGTTGAGCCAGGTGTAGATCGGACGAAAGATACCGGCCAGAAGAAAGGCCAGGATCAATAGCTGCCAGAACGGCCACAGCACCCAGCCCAGCGACAAAATGGAGAGCAGAAAAACAGCAGTGAAGTATTTTGACTGCACCTCAGTGAAACCTGTTCTGCCGGTTAGATGCAGTGCAGATGGCGGACTGGTTTCCCGCTCTTGCTGTTGTGTAGTTTTTTGCATTTTTTACATTTTTTAATTTTTTATATATTTACACCACCCGAAACGAGCGATTCAAATTTCTCATAACCATGACTCTTGAACTTTTTGCCACAACAGTATAACATCTCCTCTGAAAAGTAAAATCTGTTTATAATAAAATAGTCATGAGTTTTGAGATTTGAGTTTTAAGAATTCACCACTTGCTGCCAGATCAGAATTCAATACTCAAAACTCAATACTCAGAACTCAAAACTTAAAATTCATAACTCAAACAATGATTAAAAACGAGCTGGATGTATCACTACACAAGACAGATACCCTGAAACAAAAACCAGCCCAGGACAACCTGGGATTTGGTCGTTATCTGACCGATCACATGTTTGTCATGAAATGGAACCGGGAAAAGGGCTGGCACGATGCCGACATCAAGGCCTACAGCGATTTCCACCTTGACCCGGCTGCCATGGTCTTTCATTATGGTCAGGCCATTTTTGAAGGACTCAAGGCCTACTGGGGAAAGGATGGCTCTATATTAATGTTCCGCCCCCGGGACAACCTGAAACGGCTCAACAACTCCGCCCTTCGAATGTGTATGCCCCGTATCCCTGAGGACAAGGTCTTGCAAGCCCTCAAAGGGCTGATCTATCTGGAACGGGAATGGATACCCAGGGGCGATGGCGCAGCCCTTTATATTCGCCCCACCATGATCGCCACCGAAGCGGCCTTGGGTCTCCGTCCTTCTGAAGAATATCTCTTCTTCATCATCACCAGCCCGGTGGGTGCCTATTACTCGGAAGGATTCAACCCCACCCGAATTTACGTTGAAGACACCTATGTCCGAGCCGTTCCCGGTGGCGTAGGAGAGGCAAAAACCGCAGGAAATTATGCAGCCTCGGTCAAGGCACTCACCGAAGCACAGTCCAAAGGGTTCACCCAAGTGTTGTGGCTGGATGCCCTGGAACATAAATATATTGAAGAGGTGGGTACCTCTAACATCTTCTTTGTCATCAACGATGAACTGATCACCCCGCCCCTGGGCGGTACCATCCTGCCAGGCATCACCCGGGACTCTGTCCTGAAGCTTGCAGCAGACTGGGACATCACTACCCGGGAAGAGCGGATTTCCATTGACGAGGTAATCGCGGCGGCAAAGGACGGCTCCCTGACCGAGGCATTCGGCTCCGGTACTGCCGCTGTCATCTCGCCGGTGGGTGAGTTCTCTTACAAAAATGAGAACATTTCCGTGGGCGGCGGCAAAACAGGCCCCTTGGCTCAGCGTCTTTTTGACGGAATCCAGACACTGCAGCGTGGTGGTTGTCCTGACCCGCATGACTGGCTGGTACGGGTGGCATAAAATAAAGGCAATACAATCCCGCCTCAAATTTTCCCTTTTTATTCCGAATGGATGGATGTGAGATTTTTTTTCACATCCATCCCTTGATTTTTCAAAATCCATCCCTATTGTTTCTCGCAGTCAAGAGAAATTAACATTTTTGACAACAACTTTGTGGAATTCACAACGGTTGCAGTCACAGTGTTCTGAGTTGAAACGGCACACACGAACAATTAACTCTGCCGTTTTCATCAAACCCAATTAATATATTTTTGTAACAGGAGGATTGTCCATGAAGATCCGACCATTGGATGACCGCATACTGGTCAAGAGATTGGAAGAAGAGGAAAAAGCCGCAGGT
>DAOVTM010000028.1 GCA_030633145.1 Desulfobulbaceae bacterium | reverse complement strand
TGAATCCCTTTTTTTATAACAGCTCGCAGGGATTGTTCCGTGAGAGAGGGTTCTTGCTGCACATCAGCAGAAGCAGAGTTTTCATTGGCAAATAGGTTTGCTTCGGCAAAGAGGAGACTGAAAAAAATCCGCTGTTCCTTCTCTGCCAGGTGATTCGCCGGATTATTATGCTGCTCTTCACTGTTAAACACCTGTGCGTCTGCCGCAGTATTGTTCTCATCTGAAATCTCAAGCCCCTGGTGACTGCCACAGTTGATAACCCGCTCCAGGATGGACAGGGCAGCCTCTTCAACCTGCTCTTTTTTCCGTTCCGCCACCCTGTTCATCATGGTTTGCACAGCCTCCACCAGGGACAGCCGCTGCATACAAAGCAGTTGAAACAGCGTCATCCACATTCCACCAAGATCCTGAATCCAGGAGGGCGGCCTCATTCTCCCGAACTTTTCTCTGGAGAAATCTTCCAGCAAACGAAAGGAAACCGAACTGATAAAGGTGGTTAATTTTGATCTTCCCTGAAATGACTGAAGCCGTTTGCAGTTATTCTCTTTAAGCTTGTCCAGAACATAGAGCGCAGCCTCCTCTGCCAGGGTGGTGTCACCAAACCTGCATGCGGCTGCCCGGTTGATCAGGAACCAGTGTTCTGTAAGCTCTCTTGCCTGAATGTTCTCCATGTCCTTCTTTCGTATCGTATTGTTCAATAGCTTGATAAACTTCCAATATCCAGATAATTTTCCAACAAATTATTATCCATTATCCGTCAGGTAATGATAGAATGCAACCATAAAGCCATAAACAACAAATATCAGGAGAAAACAATGAAGCGTTTACAATGCAGTAAAAAGGTTGTGCCACTTATTCTGTTCCTCGCCCTTTCTGGATGCTTAGAGATGCAGGACGCAAATAGAGATAATGAACTGAAAGAATCAATCATGCAACCAAAAACTATGCCTGTTGCCATGTCAATGGTCAAGATGGCTCCTCCTGGTGAGCCGCCACCAGTACTACAGAGAAACACTGAATCCTACAACGCATTAACGGAAAACGGCTTTGTTGCAACGGAAAACGATCCCCTGTCAACCTTTTCAATTGATGTTGATACCGCATCCTACGCCAATATCAGACGATATATCATTCAGGGAAGCAAACCGCCAGCCGGGGCAGTGCGCATTGAGGAAATGATCAACTATTTCTCCTACAACTATCCACAGCCCACGGACAAACACCCCTTTTCCGTGACCACGGAACTTGGGCCCTGCCTGTGGAACGACAGTCATTCTCTGGTACGCATCGGTCTGGCCGCTAAAGATATTGATAAAAAGAACTTGCCACCGTCCAACCTGGTATTCCTGATCGATGTCTCTGGGTCGATGTCCTCAACTAATAAACTGCCGCTTCTGAAAAAATCCATGAAAATGTTGGTACGGCAGTTAGATAAGAAAGACCGGGTCTCCATAGTAGTCTATGCCGGTCATGATTCCATCCACCTGATGCCCACTGCCGGATCACAGCAGGATCTTATCTTCCAGGCCATTGATCAGCTAGGTGCTGGCGGTTCCACCCATGCTTCAGCCGGTATTGTTACGGCCTATGAACTTGCTGAGCAGGTATTTATGCCCAAAGGAAATAACCGTATTATTCTTGCGTCGGATGGAGATTTCAATGTTGGCACCACCAGTCGGGATACCCTGCAAAAACTCATTGAAGAGAAGAGGGAAAGCGGTATTTATTTGACCGTGCTGGGATTCGGCATGGGTAATTATAAGGACGATACCATGGAGCTGCTGGCAGATAAGGGCAATGGCAATTACGCCTATATCGACAACCTGCTGGAGGCCAAAAAGGTGCTGGTCAAAGAGATGGGCGGCACCATGTTCGCCCTGGCTCGGGACGTGAAGATCCAGGTGGAGTTTAACCCGGCAATGGTAGGAGCGTACCGGCTTATCGGCTATGAGAACCGGACACTGGCAGATGAAGACTTTAATGACGATACAAAGGATGCGGGAGAAATTGGGGTCGGTCATACGGTCACAGCCCTGTATGAGCTGGTTCCGGTGGGTGCAGCAGACCTGCCCTCAGTTGATCCGCTCAAGTACCAGCAGGTTAAGGCTGATAAGACAGGGTTATCTGATGAACTAATGACAATCAAGCTGCGCTATAAGCCGCTGGATGGGGACACCTCTTCCCTGCTCAGCACGGTGGTCAGGGAGAACGACAGAACGACCGATAGCTCACAGGACTTTCGCTTTGCCTCTGCTGTTGTAGGCTATGGAATGCTGCTGACTGAATCCGAGTTCAGCGGTTCCATGGACTATGAGCAGGTGATGGAACTGGCTCGCACTGCAAAGGGAGAAGATCTAAACGGGTATCGGGCTGAATTTATCCGGCTGGTTGAGACCACCATCCTCCTGGACTGATACCTGTCCAGCAAACCCCGGCAGCCTTTTCTCTCCCCCTGCTGCCGGAGTGTGCATTTTGTGCATCTGCTATATTTTTTTAACAATAGGCCACGGGCTGCTGTCCAGATTTGCTGACAGCAACATTGGGATGACACGCATCCGGCAGATCAAGACTGCCGCCCCAAAGCCAAACCGGCATCGACTCCTGTTCCGGCAAGTAGCCAAAATATCGAGCCGCACAGCTGATAAAGGTAAACTGTTCTTTGGACAGCCTGGATAAGGGGGTTGTGCGGTCATAATAAAACTGGATCGCCCCCTTATCCTTGACCAGGAGCAGATTATCCTTCTGATTCATTGCCTCGTCCCCGAGAAAACGCACTGAACGCAGATCGACCTTGCCGTTTTTTCCAAGATCAAAGGAGAACAGGGTGGAACGGATGATCATTTTGTACTCTACCCTTTCTTCCAGATTTTTTACACTTGCCATGACAAACCTCCTGTGGTTGATTCCAATGTTCTAAGTTTGAATTACCTGAACTGTAACAGGGGTGGTTTGTCATATAGTGATAGACCCCCTGTTTTTTTCTTTTTTTCTTCATTTTTTTTATTTTTTTTATTTTTTTAATAAAACCATCATGTCCCTGCTCGAAAGAATCTACTATTTCCATGCACGCATCCAGAATAACCGCTATCCCAATTCCCACGATCTGACCGAGGAGTTCGAGATATCCCCGGCCACCGCACACCGGGACATCGCCTATATGCGGGATCGGTTGCTGGCTCCGCTGAACTTTGACCAGCGTAAAAACGGCTACTATTATGAAGAGGTGGATTTCCGCCTTCCCTTTGAAGACAGCCCCAGAATTGTCCTCTTCCTCAGTGTCCTAAGTTCCATGGCTGCGGAAAACGGGTTGGAAGCACTGCCAGAATTAAAGCAGCTGCAAAAAAAACTTGCCTCCCTGGTAACAGATAACAAACAGCAAATAGAGGATTTGATTCACTGCGAGTGGGTGGAGGTGGAAGATGTGGACAAGACGGTATTTGACCGGGTGATCAACAGCCTGCTGGAGGGAAAGCAGCTTGATATTGTCTATGGCAGTTCATTGGAAGCACGAAGAGTGGAACCGCTTAAACTTGTTCACTACCAGGGACGCTGGTATCTGCTGGCATGGTGTACGCTGCGCCAGGCCAGAAGGCTCTTTCACCTCTCACGGATTAAGGAAATAGTGATTGGCAAAAAAAATATAGAACATCATCTTGAAGCGGGAGACGATTACCTGTCCGGGGTGTTCGGCATTTTCAAGGGTAAGGCCAGATTCACGGCCACCATTGCCCTCAGCGGCAGGGCAGCTGATACCGTCCGCTGCCAGCATTGGCACCCGGATCAGCAGATAGAGGAGAGCAACAGCGGAATTATCCTTAAACTGCCAGTTGCTGATGACCGTGAACTGATAATGAAAATTCTCCAATTTGGTGAGGAGGCGGAAGTACTTTCCCCAAAGTCGCTGCGTGATAAACTACAGAAAAAGATAGTGGCAATGGCTAAACAGTACAGTGACTCTGTTGACGACAAAACTATCGCATCCAGGCTGTCCCCTCAGTCAGTAATGAATAGCTGAGTGAAATTATCCTGATTATAACTAATTTGGGGGAGGAGGCATTTTTTAGAATACAAACCGTAAGCTATATGTAATAGTGGAGTAGACAGCCTATACTATCTATAATTATCTTTAACGCTTGCGAGAATCTTTACAATGTCTTGTTCCAGCAAAACAAATCGTACTATTTGTGTTCCTTTTTGCAAACAAGAGTACATGGAAAACATCCATAATCCTCTACAATTCCGTGCATATTTAGACTTACAGCACACTCACTTTCCGCAGATATTTCCGTCTGAATTTGCTGATGGATATCTTATGAAAGAGACAAGGGATTCCAAAAAACTCAAAATACTAATTCGTAGAATTAAGGTAGCTGGTATCAGCTATACAATCCGACCATCTTATGTTCTGCCTTATATGGCTGGTTTTACATCGGATGTTGAAACAGCTATGTTTTTGAGGAAATTTAATGTTCCATTTTGGGCATTGGCTCATATTTATGGTCGTAATGCTATGTGGCTACAACGACAGCAGAGGGTTGTATTTTGGGTGCATCAATAGCAACAAATGTGAAGATGAAGGGTTAACAGTGACTTACGGTGAATTCAAGTATGAATTCCAAATACTTGACCCTGATTATGAACCAGAAACAGTAAATACAGATGGATGGCCAGCAACACAAAACGCATGGACTAATCTTTTTCCTGCAATATTCATAATTTGTTGTTTTCTCCATCTGTATATTAAAATGCGAGACCGTTCAAAGAAAAAACACAAGGAATTATTTCAAACTACGGCAGATAAATTATGGGATTGTTACAATGCCCTAACAAAACATTCATTCAGTCAAAGAGTGCGCCGCTTGGCGGAATGGGCTGAACATATTGAATTACCGTCAGTTTTGATCAAACCTATTAATAAGTTGAAAGCCAATATCAGGTTATACTCTGTAGCGTATGACCATCCAGGGTCACATCGAACTAGTAACATGACAGATCGATTGATGCAAAGAATGGATAAATATCTTTATAGTACCCAATATTTTCATGGAGAATTGTCATCAGCTGAGTTAGGAATTCGAGGTTGGGTACTCATTAACAATTTTGCACCATGGAATCCGTTTACTGTCAAAAAACATGGCGGCGTTTGCTGCCCGGCAGAAAAATTAAACGGTTTTCGATATCATGATAATTGGTTGCAAAATTTGTACATATCTGCGTCATTGGGTGGGTTTCGGCGACCTCCCCCAAATCCGTTATAATCAGAATTCTTCTGATCCTGCTCACACGTCTGGGAGATCAGCTCAAAGCAATAAATAATCAGTTCAGCTTGAGTCCCTGCTCATACATCTTGATATAAATTGAAGGCAGGTTGCTGTCTTGCAGCCCTCTGCTCATTTTTTCTATTTCCCATGGAACCCGGTGATGGAAAACGGTAAGGTTGTTATTTTTCAGTGTCAGCACTGCAAAGGAGGCTGCAGGGTTGCCGTCAAACATGCGCCCCACGGAACCGGGATTTATAAAGTGAACGCCCTTGACATGCTTATAAAAGGGCGTATGGGAATGACCAAAACAGATGATATCCTGTTTCGCCTGTCCTGCAAGAGTCTGGAAGCGTTTGTCTTCAGTTGAAGGAAAGAGAAACTCGTCTGGATCATCCGGGCTGCCGTGAAAGAGTCCTATCCTGGTTTTCTCTACTGTGACTGTTTTTTTCTTTTTAAATGACTGCAATGTCCTCATACTGGACTGGGTCAGGACATCAACAGTCGAGGTGTACATGATCCTCTTTTCCGCCTTGCCCGGCTTTTTCATCTTCTTACCCTTGATGAGTCTGAGGATCTTGCGGTCAGTGTTGCCGAGGATAGAGACTGCACGATGTTGTTGCAGCCAGTCAAGACACTCGTTGGGAAAGGGGCCGTAAACCGTGCTGTCCCCGCAGTTACAGACCAAGTCAAACTCTGTGGGCGGGGCAAACTCGGCAACTGCCTCCAAGGCAGGATAGTTACCGTGTATATCGCTGAGCAGAAGTATTTTCACTCAATTATTGTTACTCAAAGAATTCTCATTCAAAAAAAACCCTGCAAAAACGTCGATTGCCAACCTTGAGCAACACCTCACCCTCAGCTGCAATATCCGTGTTCATGTCAGCAACCTTTTCTCCATTGACAGAGACTGCGTTCTGCTTGATCATACGGCGACCATCAGAGGTGGACTTGACCAGTTCCGCATCCAACAGCAGTTTGGGCAGCCAGATGGTACCTTCGGCAACAGTCAGTCTTTTCTCCGGGATATCATCGGGTAATTCATGTTTTTTAAAGACCTGCTCAAAGTTTTTTTCTGCCGCCTCTGCACTTTCATCATCATGAAAACGAGCTACAAGCTCTTTGGCAAGGCGCACTTTGACTGCCTTGGGATGAATCTTACCCGCTTCCATCTCCTTTTTCAGAGCCGCAATCTCGTCCATGGTCAAGTCACTGAGCAGTTCGTAGTAACGAAACATCAGCTCATCACTGACGGACAGGATCTTACCAAAGATGTCATCCGCTGATTCAGAGATGCCAATATAGTTGCCCAGGGACTTACTCATCTTGTTGACCCCATCCAGCCCTTCAAGCAGGGGCATGGTGACCACTATCTGGGGTTCCATCCCACTACTCCGCTGTAAATCCCGGCCCATAAGGAGGTTAAAGAGCTGATCCGTACCGCCCAGCTCCACATCCGCCTCCATGGCAACCGAGTCATATCCCTGGATCAAAGGGTAGAGAAATTCATGAATAGAGATGGGCCGGTTGGATTCAAACCGCTTCTTGAAATCATCCCGTTCCAGCATCCGGGCAACAGTGAGTTGCGATGCCAGCCGAATCATACCATAGGAGGAGAGTTCGCCCAGCCAGGTGGAGTTGAACACCACCTTGGTCTTAACTGGATCCAGAATCTTGAAGACCTGTTCCTTATAGGTCTCGGCATTACGCAGCACATCTTCACGGGTCAAGGGAGGGCGCGTGTCTGACTTACCAGTGGGATCCCCGATCAGGCCGGTAAAATCGCCGATGAGAAAGTTGATCTCATGGCCGAGCTGCTGAAAATGACGCAACTTCTGCAACAGTACGGTATGGCCCAGATGAAGATCCGGGGCAGTGGGATCAAAACCAGCCTTGATAGTCAGGGGGGTATCGGTTTCAATGGATCGTTTCAGTTTTTTCTCCAGCTCTTTCCTGGAAACCAGATCCACGCAGCCACGCTCGATTAATGCTATTTGTTCTTCTACGGATTTCATTGCTTTTTTCTATTTTTCTATTTTTCTATTGGTTGAATCATTATTTCTGGGGACGGCCAGTTGCCTTACGGTGGGATGCGCCTCAGGCTTCGGAGTCTCGTACCTCGCTTACCTCCCACCCTACCCTACTGATTTATCGGGTTGATGCCCGCCCCACAGGGCTGTTCATTCATAATTCTTAATTACTTGGCATATTCCACAGCCCGAGTCTCACGAATAACCGTCACCCGAATCTGACCGGGATAGGTAAGCTGTTCCTCAATGGCTTTTGCAATATCATTACTCATCAAGGTGGCCTCATCATCGTGTATCTTCTCGCTGTTGACAATGATCCGCAGATCCCGACCGGCCTGAATGGCATAGGATTTCTCAACCCCCTCAAAGGAATTGGCTATGTTCTCCAGGTCTTCCAGTCGTTTAACATAACTCTGCAGCATCTCCTTACGCGCTCCCGGTCTGGCACCGGACAGGGCATCCGCCGACTGCACCAGCACATCCAGGACACTCAGGGGTGGCTGGTCTTCGTGATGGGCACCGATGGCATAGACGATATCGTCCCGCTCTCCATACTTCTTTGCCAGGTCACGACCGATAATGGCATGGGAACCCTCAACCTCATGATCCACGGCCTTGCCGATATCATGGAGCAGGCCAGCCCGCTTGGCCTTTTTCACATCAATGCCCAGTTCTGCCGCCATAATTCCACAGAGAAAAGCCACTTCCAGGGAATGCTGAAGGATATTCTGTCCATAACTGGTGCGAAATTTCAGCCTGCCAATCAGGTTGATGAGTTCGACATGGATACCATGGGAACCCACATCAAATGTGGCCTGTTCCCCGGCCTCCTTGATCTCAATATCCAGCTCTTCCGTCACCCTGGCAACCACCTCCTCGATTCGGGCTGGATGAATCCGACCATCGGAGATCAACTGAATCAGAGCCAGCCTGGCCACCTCGCGCCGGATAGGGTTGAACCCGGACAGGATAACCGCCTCCGGGGTATCATCGATGATAATATCAATCCCGGTCGCAGCATCAATGGCACGGATATTACGCCCTTCCCGACCAATAATCCGCCCCTTCATCTCATCATTGGGCAGCGGCACCATGGAGACGGTCTTATCGGCAACATAATCACCGGCATACCTGGAAATAGCCAGAGCCAGGATATTTTTACCCTTACGATCCGCTTCCAGCTTCATCTCGTTTTCAATCCGGTTCAACCGTTTGGCCGCATCCATCCGAGCCTCGCTCTCAATGGAATCAATGAGCTGCCTTTTGGCCTCATCCCGACCAATGCCGGAAATCTTTTCCAGCTTATACCGCTGTTCCTCAATAAGGGAGGTTATCTTTTTCTCCCGACCGATAATATTCTTTTCCCTGTTGTCAACTGTGTCCTGCCTGGAGTCAAGGCCAGCCGATCTGTTGTCCAGATTATGCTGTTCATCCTGCATCTTATCAAGTTTACGGTCAAGCCTGCGCTGTTCATCCTTGATGCCCTGCCTGGACTCCCTGATCTCCTTTTCAGCTTCCTTTTTACTCTGATAGACCTCTTCCTTAGTGGCAAGCAGGCTTTCCTTCTTGGCCTGCACAGCCTCGCTCAGGGCGTTTTCTATAATCTTCCGTCCCTGAGCCTCAATATCTTCCTGATTGCCTTCCACGAGTTTTTTTCGCAAAAGAAAGCCGACAACAACACCGATTATCAGCCCCGCTCCAGCCAGGAACAGTGCTGTTCCATTTATCTCCATGCCTTTACCTGCTATGTTATGTAGTTTAGTATTAAATGAAAATGAGCGGAAACAGCCTGCCTGTACCCTGAGACCTGTAGTCCCATGATTGCGAAAAAAAGGGTGGAGAGTGATAGAGGAACAGAAGTCAATCGTTAGACATCAGCTTTTTTCCTTTGAAACGATCATTTTTCTCCCCCTTACAGAGGTTGAAAGGACACGAGATCACACAAAGAAAAATGCTGAAATGGACGCAGTACTGCCAGGGGCAGTAGCAATATATTGTCTGATATATACCACCTGCTTATACAGATGACAGACAGGTACTTCTATATAGTAAACCTGAAAAATTCAGGATTATCTTACGTTCACCGGATGGTATTATTATCCGCCTGCTTCACTCAAAACCATCTCAAAAAGCTGAGACGGACTGTATATTAAAAAAGCGGTCACCGCTGGTTTGTTCTATAAAAAAATTCCCGCACTGCCGTGTCAACGCAATGATTAAACCTAAAAAATTAGGTGGGTGTGCTTATGTTAACGTCTGGAAATCATTTAAGGCTTCCATAATTTAACAGGTTAGCTTCCCTATCAAAGAGAGTTGGCTCAATACTCCGCTGATCACAAACAGCGCAGGAAATCAAATCAAAATCAATCTTCGTACCGGTATCCGGTACTGTTATACTTATCTTATATCGTAAAAAATATGAAAATGTAAAGTCATTTTCTATTCCATTCCAGAAGAGACCTTGTCAATCATTCTATATACGGACTGTTCCTGAGTGGTTCGAAAAGAGTTAAACTCATTTCGCAGGTTCACATAGCGAGCTGCCAGCCGCAGACAACCGAGAACCAGCATGGTGCTGGAGGGTACTGTACTCTTTGATGCAAGCTCGGTCCCCTCAAGTTCCTCACGAAGCATGGCAACCGCTCCTTCAACCTCCTCTTCCGGGGCATCACTGTAAAAGGAATAATCCTGCCCAAACAGTGTAAAAGTAACCAGGTGCTCTTCCATGAGAATATCCTGAGCAACCTGTTATCCCTTATCCTCGTCACCCTGGTTTTCATCCCCAGTTTCAAACAGAGAACCCTGCCTTCCCTCGTCCTCTTTCGTGGGTGCGGATCCTTCATCCTGTTCAGCTTCCCACTGCTCGATGCGACCCAGCAGACCAACAACACGGCTGCCAACCTCAGAACGCTGACCCTGGAGATCGCTGATTTCATCCTTCAGGCCAGCGCATTCAGTATCACGCTCAGACAGGGTCGCCTCAAGGGCGTGAAATCTCGCTTTCAGATCATTATATTTATTGAGCAGGGTATCAACAAACTGTTCCAGGCGAATAAGTTCCTGATTATTTTCCATGACAGACTCCTATGGGTATCTGGAACCAACAGGTTCCTTTTAAGACGTTAATATTCAAATTTGCAAAAGGTTCAATAGTAAATATTTAGCCAGTTTACCTGTCAATAACAGGAAGTGCAAGTAATTTACGCCCCACTTCATTAAAAAACAGTGAGACGACTAACGGGAGTATTGCCAGCTCACCGGTCGTCCCTTATTGTATGGCATCTGACCGTGAAAAGGACGAGGGTCGTTGTCAAAAACCAGAGGCAGAAAAAATCGATCTCCTTCCCACATGGGAAGCGAATCAATCCCGTCCAGGGGATGCCAGGCGAGATCCCCCTCCTCGTTTGACGACCTGGCAGTACCGTCAAAGGCGGTAATCAAAAAAATAAAGCCCAACCAGTTTTCTCCATCAGATCCGAATCCGGGCCAGTTGATGGTGCCGCGCAGGATCATCTCCCGGCAGTGGATCCCGGCCTCTTCCCGGATCTCCCGCATCATGCAGGTATATACATCTTCATCGAGTTCCATCTTGCCGCCCAGCCCATTATACTTACCTGCGTGATGATCCCCTTTACGAGCGTTTCTGTGAACCAGCAAAACTCTGTTCCGCTCAGGGGAAAGGATGTAGCCAAGGGTTCCCACAATCGGCATATACAAAAGATGACTCCTTAATGGTCGTTGATGTTAATCTCTGTTGGCTATGCTCTCATATATATGCTACACTGTCAGCTAATACAGACCTCGTAAAAATAGACGAGAGGAATTTGAAAATTTCCGCATTTTCAGTATAATCGCTCATAATTGGACAATGGTCGGCCTGAGTAATGAGTTGTGAGGGGTGAGGAATGAGGGTTAGTGCGGCGTACTTTCAATACTCACAACTTAATACTCACAACTCAAAACAGTTCTATTGCTTCTAAAAAATGTCCAATAATCAGCACGCATTCAAAGTATGTTTACGAGGTCTGTAATAAGACTATCATGAATAAATCAAATAAAAAAAATTCAACACCATATATCATCGGGTTCCTCATGCCGCTTTCCATCCTGAAATTAGCAATCTGCCTGCTGCTGCTCATGGTCGTACCCACAGCCGCAGCTCCACCTCCAGATGGTGCGCGCTTTCCTATCTTTCCAATCATCGAACCCAATGTTCGCTTCTGGGAAAAAATATATGGTGTCTATGATTCCAGCCAGGGAATCTTACACGATAAACAAAATCTTGACATTATTTATACCGCAATCGACCTAGTTGACTGGGGTACCCCGGGAGCCTCTACAATCAACCGTCAGCTAATTAAATTCTCCCGTCTTCGCTATAAAAAAATCCTAACCAACCTGGCAAAAGGGCAAAAACCCCGCAGCAAGGAGGAGAAACGAATTGCAGCTCTGTTCAAGCGCAACAAGAATCCATCCTATCATAAGGCCAGAGACAATATCCGTTTGCAGGTTGGCCAGAAAGACCGATTTCGGGCAGGGGTTGTCCGTTCCGGGGCCTTTCTACCGATCATTAAACGGATTTTCCAGTCCCACGGTTTACCGCTGGAGCTGGCCTACCTGCCCCATGTGGAATCGTCGTTCAACACCTCGGCTCATTCCAAGGCCGCAGCCATTGGCCTCTGGCAGTTTACCAAGTCCACTGGTGAAAGCTTCATGACCATCAACTCTGTGGTGGATGAACGATACGACACCTGGCTCTCCACCCAGGCCGCTGCCAAACTCCTGAAAAAGAATTATAGTCAGTTGGAAAGCTGGCCCATGGCCTTGACTGCCTATAATTACGGTAGAGCGGGTATGTACCGGGCCAAACAAAAATGGGGTACCTTTCCGAGGATTATCCAGTATCACAAGACAGGAATTTTTAAATTTGCCTCAAAAAACTTTTATGCCGAGTTTATTGCTGCGGTACGGGTGGCAAGGCGGCTGGAAAGCGATGCCTCTCTTATCAAGGATCGCCCTTGGGCCAATGTCACGGTTCGCCTGCGGGGATACGCATCAGCAAGGGATTTACGACAGTATTTTAACATCTCTAAAGAGGATTTTGTCCGCCTTAACCCGGCCCTCCTGGAACCAGTTCTGAACGGAAGAAAATACGTCCCTAAGGGATTTCTTCTGAGGCTGACTGCAACCAGGGTCAACAGAGCGAAAATCAATGCCATGCCCAAACGGCTTTTTCACAGCAGACAAAAGAGCAGCATCTCCGGTACATATAAGGTAAAAAAGGGGGATACAGCCTCCACAATTGCGCGAAAACACAAAGTTTCCCTCAAACAACTTGCCCGTATCAATAAACTGGACAGCAAGGGAACAGTCCGTGTCGGTCAACGGTTAAAGATACCGGCTTACAATGCACCCGCCAAGAACAGCAAGGTGATTATTCTGAAGGCAACTTCCAAACGTAAACCATAATTCAGAATCAAGAATTTTGTAACCAGAAGCCAGTAACACCTGACAGGAGTACTATTGATTATGGATATTTCGAAAACGATTGCAGAGTTGAAAAAAAGGCCGGACTTCACCGACAACGTGGGCATGATTCTCATTCACAACGGAGTGGTGCGCAAGTGGTCCAGGGACGAGCATCTCGATGTCAGCGACCTGGAAATCGAGGTCAACCACCAGCTGATAGAAGAGTTACGGCAGGAGTATTTACAGAAACCGGGTATCTACGAGATCATCGTTGAAACAGAGTCTGGCAGTTTCCAGCCAGGTGACGACCTCCTCTTTATAATTGTTGCCGGTGACCTGCGTGAACACATCAAGCCGGTGCTTGCGGAGTTGCTGGATCGGATCAAGGCGGAAGGGGTGAGTAAAAAGGAAATTCTGGCGTGAGATCCAGGCCAAAGCCGACCATTGATGAATCCCACGATCTGCACATCACCCTGGGAGGAAAGGGTGGTAAACTGAAGCAATGGGCATTCCGCAGCCCCCAGGAAGAAGCACAGATTACAGAAGCCACTCGGGGGGTTTTGCGGGTGCTGTTCATCATGTTCCAGGAATTTTTTCAGACCAGTATTTCCCTGCGTGCCTCCGCTCTAACCTTTTCCGTCATCCTCTCCCTGGTTCCAATGCTGGCTATGAGTACCGCTGTTCTCAAAGGGATGGGCAGCGGTGATCAGTTACGGACAATCGCCTACCGCTTTATTGAAGAACTGGAGCCGGAGGATACACAGTCGCCTCTTTCCAGCAAAATCACAGAGAATGAGGCTGTTGCACAAGCCGAGGCATCCACCCCCTCAGACAACGACACCACAACAGCATCACTTGACAGCTACCTGCGAAACGGTGTTGAAACGATCTTCAACTATGTGGAAAATACCAATTTTGCCGCCCTGGGAGCCTTTGGTACTGCCGGTCTGTTGATTGTGGTTATCCTGGTTTTCAGTTCAGTGGAAGATGCCATGAATGCCATCTGGCATACCAAAAAAGGGCGATCCCTGTTCCGCAAAACCATGGATTACCTGGCCCTGCTGATCCTGCTGCCGATCTCCATCAATGTGGCCATTGCCGGTGATGCCATCCTGGAAAGCCCCACAATGATGGGCTATATCACCACCTTTATCCCCTGGCCCTGGGTGATAAATATGGTGTTCAAACTGTTGCCCTTTGCCTTTTTCACCCTTACCCTGTTGCTGATGTACCTCTTTTTTCCCCACGTCAAGGTAAAAACTGTGCCTGCTCTTGCCGGAGCTATCTTTGGTGCTATTTTCTGGTTTATTGTCCAGCGAGCCTACCTGGAATTACAAATCGGGGTATCCAAATACAATGCCATTTACGGCTCCTTTGCCACTGTGCCGCTGGTTCTAGTCTGGATTCAACTTGGCTGGACCTTTGTCCTGCTGGGAGCTGTGCTGGCTCATGCCATCCAGACCAGGGATCAATACCGACTGGTCGAGGCACCCAGCAAGGCCCGACTGGAACTGCAATGCGCCTTTGACCTCCTCCTTACGGTCTATAACTCCTTTGCTGGCGGAGCTGTCACCAGCATGAACAAGTTGCAGGAGGCGTTTCCAGAAATCGACGACTACGTCTTCAACAGCACCATTGACCTGCTGAGCAAAGGAGGTTTGCTGCACCGGGTAAAAGAAGACGACACCATTGGCTTGGTACCGGCTCGACCACCGGAGAGTTTAACTGCGGAAGAGGTGGTACGACTGGTGCTTGGAGAGGAGCAGACAGGGGTGTCTGTGGGCGGCACCTTAGCTGATCGAATTGTACAGGGTGCGGGGACGATTATTCCTGCTGCTGAATTCCCGGAAAAATATCTGACAGAGGGGTGAACTATGAAAAAGCTACCCATCGGAATCCAGAGCTTTTCCGAGATCCGCACTGACAACTACTGTTATGTGGACAAGACCCGGCTCATTCACCGCCTGGTCGATGAGGGCAAGTTTTACTTTTTTTCCCGTCCCCGCCGGTTTGGGAAAAGTTTGTTGCTGGATACCATTGCCCATGCTTTCTCAGGCAATCGGGAACTGTTTTCCGGACTGTATCTTGAGAAGCACTGGAACTGGAAAGATTGCTTTCCGGTGATTCGTATTGATTTTGCAGCAGGAATCCTTCGTTCCCGTGAGCAGTTGGACGTAAGTATCATGGAGATGCTGGATAGTGCAGCAGAGCAAAACTCTTTCACTCTTCAATATCGACAAACCCATCTTGCTTTTTCGGAACTGCTTCGTAAACTCCACAAAAAAACAGATTGCCAGATCGTGGTTCTAATCGACGAATACGACAAACCCATTCTTGACAATATCACTGACCCGGAAATTGCCCGTGAACTACGGGACGGCCTGCGCAACTTCTATTCCGTACTCAAGTCCCAAAGTCCCCTGCTTCGCTTTGTCATGCTCACCGGTGTATCAAAATTCTCCAAGGTCTCGCTTTTTTCCGGGCTTAATAACCTGATTGATATTACCCTTGACCGCACCTTTGGCAACCTGTGCGGTTATACGCAGCCGGAACTGGAAACCGTCTTTCATGAGCATCTGGACGGGATAGATCTCGAACAGGTCAGAATCTGGTACAACGGCTATAATTTTTTAGCCGATCCGGTATATAACCCCTTTGATGTGCTTCTCTATTTGCGCAACCGTGTCTTTCGCCCCTACTGGTTTGAAACCGGTACGCCCACCTTTCTTGTCGATCTCATCCATGCCCGTAAACTGTCGGCTCCTTCCCTGGAGAATATACAAATCACCGATGTATCCATGGCCAGCTTTGATGTTGATGCCATTGAACCGGAACCGCTCCTCTTCCAGACCGGTTATCTAACCATCCTCAAGGAAGAACAATATCCTGGTGGTTATTTCTATACCCTCGGCTTTCCCAACCATGAGGTTCGACACGCCTTTAACAATGCCCTGCTCACCAGGCTCACCCAGACCGGAACCCGTCAGGATGACAAGAAATTGGCCCTGATGCGAATTTTGCAACGTAATGAGCTGGACAAACTGGCAGACCTGTTCCACGCCTTTTTCGCTTCCATCCCCAATGACTGGTACCGCAAAAATTCCATAGCTGACTATGAGGGGTACTACTGCTCAGTGGTCTATTGCTATTTCACTGCCCTGGGCCTGGATGTCCGGGCTGAACAACCTACCAATCAGGGACGACTGGACATGGTTGTCCACTTTCAGGGACGGGTGTATATCCTTGAATTCAAGGTCAATGAACTCACCAAACCCGGTCGGGCATTAGATCAGATCAAAGAGAAAAAATATTATGAACCATACAAAGACCGTGAGACCTACCTGATCGGGGTAGAATTCAGCCGGGATGAGCGAAATATTACCCGGTTTGAATGGGAGTTGCTGGAGAAATAAAACAGGACTTGTTTTCATCGTAAATTTTGTAGCGACTACGTCCCATGGATTAGCCTTTCTCACTATTGGCGCAGCGCGCCTTAAACCGTATCCACGCAGCGCGTGGATACGAGGTTAGCGTGGACACGAGGTTAAACGAGATTAACATAGAAATTACCTTGTTCTCATGCGCTGCCTACC
>DAOVTM010000416.1 GCA_030633145.1 Desulfobulbaceae bacterium | reverse complement strand
CGGCCAATTACAGCAAGAGCAAAAAGCCCTATACCCTGGAACGGGTGCTGTCCATCTTTCCCAGGCTGAAAGAGCGCTTAAGCCATCTCGGTCGGGAACTCTCCGGCGGTGAACAGCAGATGCTGGCCATTGCCAGGGGATTGATGATCAACCCCACCCTGCTGCTGCTGGACGAGGCCACAGAAGGGCTGGCTCCCATTGTCTGCGAGGAGATATGGCACGGCCTGACCATCCTCAAAGAGCGGGGATTGTCCATCCTGGTAGTGGATAAGAATATCAACGGGCTGCTGCCGATCAGTGATCAGCTCTGCATTATGAAAAAAGGGAGGGTGGTCTGGCAGGACAAGCACCCCTTTGCGGCCTTCAGCGACGAGGTAAAACTGCGCTACCTCGGGGTATAAAACAGCGTGGCTGTCACCGCCTTTATCCCTCAGACCGCCATTACTCGTACATACCATTTTACGTTGAAAAAAAGTGACTATTTAAACTTTTTTCCCTGCAAAAAAGTCATAATCCTGGCAAGACCTGAACCAGACATGAGCGGCAATTTCCCCAGGCACTGGCATGCAGTGAATGCCCCAAAAAATAGCGGACAGGAGCAGCCTATACCATGAACATACACAGAATATTCACCTTTCCATCAAGAAACCTGGTCACTATCATCCCCCTGGTCATAGTAACGGCTCTGATTTTCGGCCGCTTCATTGACACCACCCCCCTGAAGACCCTGCTGTTGCCGGTTGCAATGCTGGTCATCTATCCGGCCATGATCGGTTTTCAACCAGGAGAGCTGCTCCGCTTCACTGAAACACGCCTTCTCCTCTGCAACCTGGTTCTCAACTTCCTGGTGATACCCTTGCTGGGGCTGTTCATCGGCAGCCTGCTCCTTGCCCCCTGGCCGGATCTGCGCACCGGGCTGCTCATCATTTCCGTGATTCCGGGCGGCAATATGGTGGCCGCCTTTACTATGCTCTTTGGCGGCAATGTCAAGGCCTCGGTCAAGCTCAGTGTCTGTAACCTGATGCTGGGTTCCCTGCTGGCTCCCTGGTACCTGTACCTGCTGCTGGGTCAACTGGTGGAGGTTGATATTGTCCACATCTCCAAGAGCATCGGGCTGGTGGTCTTTGTCCCGCTCTGCCTGGGCATCCTCACCTATAAATTACTGCTACGCCGTTATAGCCAGGAACAATACAAAAAAAATATAAAACCAATGCTGCCTGCAGTCTCCTCATGGGGCCTGATCTTTATCATCTTTACCAGCATGAGCATGAAGTCTGAACTGATCTTCACCTATCCGGAACTACTCCTCCAGTCCCTGCTCAGCCTGACCCTCTGGTACGCTGCTGTCTTTGTACTCTGCATCCTGGTCAGCCGACTCCTCTTCCCAGACAAAAAAGATGGCATGACCCTGCTGCTCAACGTGGAGCTGCGCAACCTGCCCATTGCTATCAGCCTGGCTGCCACCGCCTTTTCCCCCCAGGTTGCCATGCTTGTGGCCCTTGCCTTTCTCTTTCAACAACAACTGGTACTCTGGTTCTGGAAGCTGGATAAACGGTTCAAAATACTTTGAGGGCTGCGCTCCCCCTATCCCCCATAGCTTGTTCAAAGTAGATTCATTATCACCTGCCCAAAAAGGTGCGTTATGACTATCTACACAAGAAAGGATAAAAACAGCCTGTTTTTTGAAGAAGATGCGCGTCTCCTATGGTAGATTACAAATATAGGTCAAAGGAAAGTTGATTGGGACGTTTTAAATCGCTGCCAAAAGTATGCAGGACAGCGGTAATTGTAATGATTGTTTCCGCACAGGCGGCAATGGTATTTACCACGACTTGCTCTTAGGCTGTAACGAGCATAAAATATTTACAAAACTAAAAACAATGAAGCAAGTGTTTAGATATATCAATGTGTTTCCGTTAATAATTCTCCTATTTTTTGTTTGGATGAATCCGGCAGCAGCAGAGCCGTTACAGGCCGATAAACAACTGCCGTTAAAAAAAATCTCCCTGCAACTGCCCTGGAAACACCAGTTCGAGTTTGCCGGTTTCTATGCAGCCATTGAGCAGGGCTATTTAGCCGACCAGGGGCTGGAACTGGAGCTGCTGGAGTATCAAAATAGTATTAATATCATTGATAAGGTGATAAATGGTCGAGCTGATTTTGGTGTCGGATCTGACAATTTCCTCATCGCCCGCTTACAGGGTAAACCGCTGGTGCTGCTGGCTACCTATTTCAAACGCTTCCCACTGGTTATTCTTGCCAGCCCCGGCCTGAAAACCCTGGCAGACCTGAAGGGGAAACGGTTAATGATCGCTGACAAAGATTTGAACTCACTTATCTTTCAGGCTGCTTTTCAGCGCGCAGACCTGCATCCGGGTAAAAATATTGATATTGTTTCGCACAGCTTCGATGCAACGCCTTTTATCAAGGGTGAAGTCGATGCCATGGCCGCATTTTATTCTAATGAGCCTTTTTTTCTGGAACAGGCAGGATTTTCCCATGAAATTATTGAGCTAAGCGATGTCCTGCCTGATATAGGCGGGGTAAATTTCTTTACCAGTGAACATCAGGCCAGGCAGCATCCGGCTCAAACCAGCGCCATTCTCAAGGCTGTCAATCAGGGCTGGCAATATGCGTTGGATCACCCGGAAGAGATTGTTGATCTCATCCTGAATAAATATTCAACGGATAAATCCCGTGAAGCGCTACTCTATGAGGCAGAGAAAACCATCGAGCTAATGATGCCCGACACCTATCCCATTGGCTCTTTTTTTAAAGATCGCATACGCAGACTTGCAGGCATGTTTGCCAGTATAGGGAAGAGTCAAGACCTTACCCGTTTAGAAGGGCTGTTGTTTGATACGCAGGTGCTTGACCGGGATATTGATACGCTGCGTCAGGCAAATGCCGTATTGAAATTGACCCCGGAGGAGCAGGAGTGGCTGCGTGATAATCCGGTGATTCGCGCCCGTGTTGCCAATATCCCGCCCTATCATTATTGGGATAACGGCCCAACCGGAATCTCAGTGGAACTGCTGAACCGAATCGCTGTTAAGGCTGGTTTTAAGGTGGAGTATCAGCACGGTAATATGAGCTGGCCGGAAGCAGTGGAAAATATCCGCAACCATGAAAACATTGATGTGCTGCTCACAGCCAAACACACCCCTGAACGGGACGGCTTCATGGCTTTTAGTGAAGACTATTTGAAACTCCCCTGGGTCATTTTCACCCGTCAGGAGGAATCCTCCATCTTCAGCCTGCAAGACCTGTTTGGCAAGACCATTGCCATTGAAAAAGGGTATGTTCTCCAGAAACGGCTTGCCAAAGAGTTTCCCCAGATTAAACAACTGCTGGTTAGTGATGCTGCCGATGCCCTGGCCGCTGTAAGCGAAAACCGGGCAGATGGCTTTGTGGGTAATTTGACTATTGCCCAGTTCCATATCACTCATCTGGGATTTACCAACCTCAAGGTCGCCGCTCCCACCGGCCTTGGCAGTCATAATATGGGTTTTGCCATGCGTGATGACTGGCCGCTGCTGACCTCTATCATTGACAAAGGACTGGCCTCTATAAGTCCAGAAAAGCGCAGCGCAATTACCCGCAAATATTTTACCGTCCAGGTCGATCAGGAAATAGATTACAGCCAACTTTGGTGGCTGTTGGCCGGTATTATCCTGCTCTTCTGCTTCATCCTGTTTTGGGTTCGTTTACTGCGCTTTCAGG
>DAOVTM010000238.1 GCA_030633145.1 Desulfobulbaceae bacterium | reverse complement strand
GAAGTCCGACCCCTGGATGTTGAAGCATTGAAATATCATTGATGCCTTGTTTCATCCAGGGGGCTGGACTCCTGACGTGTTTCCGCACAATTATAACTAACAACTAACTCAGCAGATGAGCCTGCCATCACCATCAAGCAACTGTTTGAAAATGGCGCAAAATGTCTCGTAACTGATCTCCTGGTTAATGCCCGGACAGGATGAGCGGATGGTCTGAAAGTTGTTTTCATCGGCAATGATGCTGGGGTGGAGGGGCCATTGTCCGCAGCGCCAAGGACGGCCTTCATGCACAGAGCAGCCGCTCTCTTCATCGTAAAAAATACAGTGATGCTCCCTGATCTGCATCTGTACCACCTTGCCGGTAATCCGCCAATACTGTCTGCTTATCTCTTCCCGGTTTAAGCCCAGCTTGTCCATCATCCGCTGCTGATCGTCCGCATCCAGTGAGACCGTTGTCTCGCCTTGGCAGCAGTAGCCGCAGCGGGTACACTGGAAAATATCTGCTAGTTTCACGCTCTTCTCTTTTGTTTGCTGTTCTCCACTCATCGTGTCTCTGTTCTCTTGAAAGTTTTCTGTTCTATTGAAACTATTTGTTGAAAAGTGTAGGTTGTGTATGAAGAATATGGAATAGTAACAGATAAATTTACAAAAGTGAATTGAAAAGCATGGCACCCCCCCTAATCCAGTTACAGGATATTTCCTTTCAATACCCCGGTTCTGAGCAGATGATACTGGACAGGGTCAATATTTCCCTTGATTGCAGGCAGCGGATTGGTCTGGTCGGGCCTAATGGCAGCGGCAAGACCACTCTAATGTACCTGCTCATGGGCTTGTATAGGGCTGGCCGGGGCAGGCTGCTCTTCAAGGGGGAGGAGGTCAGCAATGAACGGGAACTGAGAAAACTGCGCAGGAGTGTGGGAATGGTCTTCCAGGATGCCGATGACCAGTTATTTTCCCCCACCGTGATCGAAGATGTTTCCTTTGGCCCCTTGAATCTGGGCCTTGACCGGAAAGAAGCCCTGGCTGTCTCGCGAAAAACCCTTGCTGATATGGGATTGACCGGACTGGAAGAACGGGTAACGCACCAGCTGTCAGGAGGTGAAAAGAAACTGGTCTCTCTAGCCACTATACTCTCCATGCAGCCGGAGGCCATGCTCCTGGACGAGCCGACCAACAACCTGGATCCGGCCACCAGGCTCAAACTGATCGACATTCTCAACCAGATGGAAATTGGTTATATGATTATCTCCCATGACTGGGATTTCCTCGCTGCTACCTGCCGGGATCTCTATGTTGTTGATCACTGTACAGCCAAAAAGAGCCACACAGATTCACTCCACGTCCATCACCATGCCCATCCCTGCGGGGAGGCACCCCATGACCATGAGGGGAAAGAACAGTGAATTTTTTTGTGAAAATGTATTCGATACTGTTTTTTTTGAGCCTGTTTTTTCCTGTTGGTGCGGACGCACATAGATTACGTATCTTTGCATGGTCGGAGGGGAATAAGATTTTGGGTGAAACTGCGTTTAGCGGAGGCAGAACGCCTAAGGATGTGCAGGTCAGTGTGCGTGACGCAGCTACTGACCTGATCCTGCTCACCGTACAGACCGATAAAGAGGGCCGATTTAGTTTTTTGATTCCGCAAAAGGCGAAACAGGAACGGCTGGATATTCTGCTGGTGGTCAATACTGGTGAGGGGCATCGTGCTGAGTGGCCGTTACCTGCATCCGAGTACCTTGCTTCGTCAATCGTGGTTAATAAAGAGAATACACTGCTGAGGCAAAAATCTGTCCAGTTCACTTCCACAGTCACAAAGTTAGATAAGGCAGCTATTGTCCTGACAGAAGAGCGAATTCGCATTATCGTTGCAGAGGAACTGGACAAACAACTTGTACCGGTAAAACACCTGCTATCTGAACAAAAACAAGATGGCCCCGGTTTGCAGGACATCCTCGGAGGAATCGGATATATCCTGGGGATTGCGGGCCTATTAGCCTGGATAAAGGCAAAAAAACAACAAGGAGGTACATAATGAGGCCATTAAAAAATCTGACTCTGGTTTCCGGAGTCTTTGCTTCGCTTACCTGGCTGCTGGTTTCTGGAACCGCTCTTGCCCATTTCGGCATGGTCATCCCATCAAAAACTTTCCTGACCGCGCAGGATAAAAATGTCCAGTTGACCCTTTCCTTTTCCCACCCCTTTGCCGGGACAGGAATGGAGCTGGTCAAACCGGACAAGTTTTATATGCTTAGCAATGGAAAGTCCACAGAGCTGCACTCTACCTTGCAGCCTGTAAAGGTAATGGAACACCAGGGATGGCAAAGTGATGTCCATATCAAGCGGCCAGGGGTCTATTGGTTTGTGATGGAACCGACCCCGTTTTGGGAACCGGCTGAAGATGTCTTTATTATCCATTATACCAAGACAGTGGTGGCTGCCTTTGGGGATGATACAGGCTGGGATCTTCCCCTTGGCCTGACCACTGAGATTGTTCCCCTGCTGAGGCCCTTTGGAAATTACGCAGGCAACAGTTTTACCGGCCAGGTGCTGCTCAAGGGAAAGCCGGTACCCGATTGTGAGGTTGAGGTGGAGTTGTACAACAGGGACGGAAAGGTCAAGGCTCCGTCCGAATACCACATCACCCAGGTGATCAAAACCGATAGTAACGGAGTCTTCACTTTCACCTGTCCGCTGCCCGGCTGGTGGGGATTTGCGGCACTGAACAGTGCAGATTACACCCTCAAGGGGCCGAATGGAATGGACAAAGAGGTGGAGCTGGGTGCGGTTCTCTGGATTTATTTTGACTAGTTTTGATCAGTTTTGACCAGCTTATACCAGGTACAGGGAACGGCGATTGATAAATTTTGAACAGTTCAGTCAGGGGAATTCATTTCTGCACCGGACAGATACCCGAGCCAAAATCGTCTCCTGCGCACTGCTTACCCTGATTCTGGCTCTGTGTCAAAATTTCAGCACAGCCCTGGCCGGGTTATTGCTTGGGGTTGTCTTGCTTTTCCTTGCTCGGTTATCATTGCTTCAGGTCAGCAAGAGGCTGCTGCTGGTCAACGGTTTTACCCTCTTTCTCTGGCTTATGCTGCCTTTGACATACAGTTCGGCTGGACAGCCAATGGCGGACATAGCCGGACTCGAACTGAGCCTGGCCGGTATCCGCTTAGCGACCCTGATCACCCTTAAGAGCAACGCAATCATCCTTCTCTTTATCAGCCTGACCGCCACCTCAACCGTGGCCCAGCTCGGCCATGCCCTGCAGCGGCTGCGTCTTTCCCCCAGGCTCTGTATGCTGTTGCTCTTTTCTTACCGCTATCTTACCGTGATTCATCAGGAATACCAGCGGCTTTACCGAGCCGCAACCTTGCGAGCCTTTAGCCCTGCCACGAACCTGCACACCTATAAAACCTTTGGTAACCTGCTGGGGATGCTGCTGGTCAAGAGCTGGAACCGGGCGGAACGAGTCCAGCAGGCCATGGTGCTGCGCGGCTTTTCCGGCAGGTTTTACCCCCTGTACGGAGAAGCGGGGAACAGGAGCGATGGTTGGCTGCTCTCTGTGGGATTGATCACCGGGGCAATCGGGCTGCTTTTACTGGAATTCTGGCTCTAAGGTACAGGGTATCGCAGGAATAAATCTAAAATGTAACAATTTGATATCCCTGCTCAATATAGTCTGACATAGCTGGATGCCCCATCATGTCACCTATCAGAGGGATACCTTCCGCCTCAATGATATCTCGAACCTCAAGTTTGCTCGAACAGGCCTTGCAGGCACCAATAATAAGATTTTTCTCTTTGACCTTGCTGTATAATTGGTTGAGGAAATGTTCAGGTTTCATCATTTCAGGGACAAGTTTTACTGCCTCTCCTTCAAGGATAATCTTCCCGCCCATTCCTTTTTTGTCTAAATCCAGACTGTTGAGTAAGACATGGACAAAACACATCGGATCACTACGAAAGGCAAAAAAAACATTTTTTTTCACAAGACCTCCTTTAAATTAAATTTTTTCAATTGAATTGACTGTTTGATTGCTGTTGAGCCGTACAAAGGGTGTTGTGAATGTACAGCCCATGGGTGTTAATATACTGCAAAACCCTGCTGTTTACAGTACCGGGCAGCTTGCCTGCTGCAAGTTGTCGGCGGATTATGGATGAAGAAATGTTCTGTTTACTCTCCGACAGATAGACTATCTCTGCTCCATCAACCCTCTGCCAGCACTTATTAGTATCTGATTGGGGAATAAACGAACCGGGTAAATCTTCAATGGCTTTTGTGACCTCCGCATTTGCAATGGCGGGACGAGCCACTACTATGAACGAGGTCAGGGTGAGTAGTTCCAGGTACCGGTACCAGAGATGAAATTCCAGCAGAGAATCCGCCCCGATAATAAAATATAACTTGAGGTCGTCTCCCAACCGTTTTTTCAGCTCATAGAGGGTATCAACCGTGTAAGAGGGCAGAGAAAGTTCCGATTCGATAAGCGACACGCAAAATTTGTTCTTTTCGTTACCGGTTACCTTGTCCTGACAACCAAGGGCATACTCCAGCATTGCCACCCGGTGTTCATATCCGGCAATCGGTCTTTTTTTATGGGGTGGATCGGCAGCAGGGATAAAGAGTACCTCGTCAAGAGCCAGAGCCTCAAGAGCTAGTTCCGCAATAGCGACATGCCCAACATGCACTGGATCAAAGGTTCCGCCCAACAGGCCGACTCGACGCATCTCGCCCTCCGTCCCTGTTCATTATTGAACAATAATCGGCTACCAACTTTAGCCGCGACATTCCGCACCACTCTCGTTCCTACGCTCCAGGTAAGCGAGCCTGCGAGACTCCGTCAGTGGGAACGTAACCCGGACGCTCCTGCGTCCTGATGAGACCGCTGGAGCGGTCATTCAAGGTTCCCACGCTGGAGCATGGGAACCAGAGAAAGGTTTACGTCTTGTCTCGCCTTAAGTTGGTAGCCCAATAATCTCTTATCAGTGTTGAAATCTCTTCTTAACTTCGAATCTCACCATCCCCATACACAATAAATTTTCGGGTAGTCAACTCCTCAAGTCCCATGGGGCCATAAGCATGCAGCTTGGTGGTTGAGATACCAATCTCCGCTCCAAGGCCAAACTGACCACCGTCATTAAAACGGCTGGAGGCGTTAATGATAACCGCCGAGGCATCAATTTCACGCAGGAAACGCTGTCCGTTCTGATACGAGTTGGTGACAATTACCTCAGTATGCTGGGAGCCATACTCCTCAATATATTCCATGGCTCCGTCCATATCATCCACCACCCGGACAATCATGCGCAGGTCAAGAAACTCGGTTCCCCAGTCTGAATCCATGGCAGGGGTGATCTCTGCTACTATGGAACAGCTATCAGGACACCCCCGCAGCTCAACTCCGGCCGCTGCCAGCTCCTTATGCGCCGCAGGGAGAAACCGCTCGGCAATATCCCGATGAATCAGCATTCCCTCCAGGGCATTACAGACTCCGGGTCGTTGAGTCTTGCTGTTGACAGCAATTGCAATGGCTCTGTCCATATCCGCACTGTCATCGACATAGAGATGGCAGACTCCCTTATAATGTTTGAGTACGGGAATACGTGAGGTCTCGGCCACAAAGCGGATCAGTCCCTCGCCGCCCCGTGGAATTATTACGTCAACATACTCTTCCTGCTCAAGCATCACATTAACACCGTAGCGGTCAGTTACAGGGATAACCTGTATTGCTGCCTCGGGTATGGAATGATCGGCAAGTACCCTTTGCAAAATCTTGGCCAGGGCTAAATTGGAATGAATAGCCTCTGAGCCGCCCCGGAGCAAGACACCGTTGCCCGCCTTCAAACAGAGGGCTGCCGCATCAATGGTCACGTTGGGTCGGGACTCGTAAATCATGCCCACTACGCCCAGGGGGACTCGCATTCGACCCACCATAATACCGCTGGGTCTGCGTTTCATGTCATCCACCTCACCCACCGGGTCAGGCAGGGCTGCGATCTCACGAAGTCCCTGTACTATGGAGTTAATCACCTTGGAACTCAGCTCGAGCCGATCCAGCATGGCAGCGGATAAACCCTTTGCCCTGCCATTTTCCAGATCCTTTTTGTTCTCTGCCTGGATAAGCTCCTGTTCAGCCAGAAGTAACTCGGCTGTATCGAGCAGGATTGCATTTTTGACGGAAGTGGGAAGGGCTGCTAGCTTGCGAGCCGCCTTACGGCCTTGTTCGGCCATGGAGGTAACTAATTTTTCTATGTCACTGTTTTTCATTTTTATTTAGCCTTTTAACTCACTTTTGGTCATCCGTTAAGGTGCGCACAGCGCACCCT
>DAOVTM010000298.1 GCA_030633145.1 Desulfobulbaceae bacterium | reverse complement strand
TTGGCCATCGCCTCTTTTTGCTTAGCCATCTGCTCCGGGGTCAGTTCCTTTGCATAGCCTTCCTTGGTCTGGCGGGTCTCACCCAGGTCAACCTTGACAAACTTGGCACCCAGGGATTTGACTTGTTCTTCAACCACCGGCCTGGTATCAAATGCCTCAACTCTGGCCCCAAGACGTTTGGCCGTAGCAATGGCCTGTAACCCGGCAACGCCAACACCGATGATAAACACCGTAGAAGGCTTAATGGTGCCTGCCGGGGTGGTCATCATGGGGAAGACCTTATCCAGGTTCTCTGCCCCGAGGATCACCGAGATATAGCCACCCAGATTGGCCTGAGAAGAGAGTACGTCCATCTTCTGGGCAATGGTGGTACGGGGGATCATCTCCAGGCTGACTGCCGAGATTCCGGCATCCTTGAGCTTATCCACCAGCTCGACCTCATTAAAGGGGTCAAGATAACTGACATGAATGCACCCCTTCCTCATCAACTCGACTTCACCCATGGGCGGTTTGCGCAGACGGAGGACAATGTCAGCCGTCTTGAGCATGTCTTCACGGGAAGAACCGATCACGGCTCCCACCTTTTGGTAATCCGCGTCTTCCAGCCGACAGGTCTGGCCCAAGCCGGATTCGATTACCACCTCAGCACCCAGCTTGACCAGCTTATCCACTGAGGGGGGAATCATGGGTACCCGGTTTTCACCCGGATGGTTTTCTTTCATGACCGCAATTTTCATAAAAAACTCCTCTGTTATTTACACAACAAAAATTTACAAACTTAAAAATTCTTAGAACATATCGCCCTGCGGGCGGATTCAATCCTATTACCTGTAGGTCTGCCACTGGTTCCCACGCTCCTGCGTGGGAACTTTGAATGACCGCTCCAGCGGTCTCATCAGGACGCTGGTACCGTTAATAATTATACTTACAATCTAATTTCAAACGGTTAAAACCTTTGCTGCTCAACAGAACGAACCTACACGAAAAAGAGGAAAATTCCCAGCGGAAAAATTAAACTGCCACTTCCTTGAGACGGTCAAGCAGCCGCTGGTGGATATTGTCAAAACCACCATTGGAAAAAACCGCAATAACATCACCTGGCAGAGCCGTCTCAACCAGAAAATCTATAATCTGCTCAGTATCTGCAAAGGAGTTCGCCTCAATCCCCTGCTTCATCAGATCATCAGCGAGACGGGCAGATGAAAACTGTTCCTCCACCGGCACATTGGTAAGGGGGACAATCTCCCGCACAATGACCATATCCGCATCTCCAAAGGCTGCCGCATACTGTTCTTGAAAGATGTTACGGCGGCTGGAGTTGGTGCGGGGTTCAAAGACAAGGATCAAACGCTGATCCGGCCAGCCCAGGCGCAAGGCTCGGCTGGTCTCGCGTACTGCGGTGGGGTGGTGGGCAAAATCATCCAGCACCGTAATACCGTTGACCTTTCCTCGTATCTGTTGGCGCCGTTTGACTCCCTCAAAAGAGGCCAGCCCCTTTTGAATGCCATCCAGCGGCACACCGATATGATCCATCAGCCCGATAACAGCCAGGGCGTTGAGACAGTTGTGCATACCTGGCATGGGCAGGATAAACTCTCCAAACAGAATACCTGCGGTATAGGCGGAAAAGCTGGAACTGAGACCGGATACGGTCAGATCACGCAACTGCCAGTCGCAGTCATCTCCGCAGCCATAGCTGATCACCGGTGCCTGGCACTGGGCAGCAAGTTCTGCGACCACCGGATCATCGGTGCAGGCCAGTAAAGCTCCTTCAGCAGGGATCAAGCGGATAAACGAGCGGAATGAATCCTTGATCTGCTCCAGATCGTCAAAGATGTCGGCGTGATCAAACTCAATAGAGGTGATGATGGCAAAATGGGGCTGGTAGTGGAGAAATTTAGAAACCTTATTAAAAAAGGCGGTATCATACTCGTCCCCTTCTACCACAAAAAAAGCACCGTCACCAAGACGACAATTGGCTGCAAATGCCTCGACAATACCGCCAATGAGAAAGCCAGAATCCCTGCCTGCCTGATACAGAGCCGTGGCCAGCATGGAGGCGGTGGTGGTCTTGCCATGGGTACCCGCTACCACTATGGATTTCTTTCCAGACAGAAAAAAATATCCCAGGGCCTGGGGCATGGAGAGATAGGGAATCTCCAGTTCTGCCAGCCGGAACGATTCAGGGAAAACCGCCTGGATAACATTGCCGACAATGACCAGGTCGGGACAGGGTTCCAGGTTTTCTCCTTTATAGCCTTCCATGACCTCGATCCCGGCATCGGCGAGAAAATCAGACATGGGGGGATAGACATTTTGATCGGAACCGGTCACCTGATAACCCCGTTCCTTGAGCATTCCGGCCATGGCTGCCATGCCCGTGCCGCAGACCCCCATGATGTGAATATGGTTGATCTGCTCCGGCGCACGGTTAAGCTGTGGATCGAGTCGGGCTTTCATTCAGATTTTTTTTTCAGAACCTGTGCTGACTGCTGTACGGTTTGAAAGACCCGCTCGTAGGTCTCTTCAAAGTTGGCTGGGGTCAAGCGGCCTACTTCGATAAACTTGACTACAATCTCCTTGGTGACTTTGAAGATTGCCTCGTCGGTTATCGGGCGGGTATATTTTTTCTCTTGTTGTTGATCTGGCATGGAACTCTTTTCCTTTTCCGGGCGGCCTGTTGCTATTTTTTATAAAAAAGCCCCTGTTGCCAGGAAGAAGGCCAATTCTAGTGGGCAGCAAGGGCTTTCATCTCACACAGAAAAAACCTTGGCAGCACTCTCTGGGAGAATTTTGTTTTTTGTTATATTGAACTTTCCTTGTTCCCATGCTCCAGGTAAGCGAGCCTGCGAGACTCTGTCTGTGGGAACCTTAAAATGCAACTCCAACTGTAGCTATAGGACGCTGGAGCGTCCAGATACCGTTCCCACGCAGGAGCATGGGAACGAGGGGGAAACTAAAGCCCGACTTTCAGTTCTTGGCAAGCAGTAAATAATCAATAGCACCAGCATACTGTACCAGGGTAGCCCGCTCAACATTCCTCCCCTTGACCGTTATCATAAAACGACTGGCAACCACAATATTAATATCTCCGCTGCGACCCTTGTCATCATACTTGATAATAGCCCGCTGACTCTTGACTGTTTCCAGGATACCACCAGATGCCCCGGCAAACATGGGGTTGTTAAGCATCATCATCACCGACTGCAAGACCGGAGAATCAGAGACGATCTCAACCGACACTGCGGATTCACCTTTTTTATAGTCCCGGCTCACAGTAACCCCGCCCCCAAAAACCGCAGTCCCCAGAGCCTGAGCAGTGGCAGGCTCCCCGATCCAACCCGGCAAAGGTTCTGGCAGCAGCTCTTTCATGCGTTCACTCTTTTTCTGCCGAATGAGCTGGGTGGCATAGTCCAGGTTTGAGGCAGCCCCGGCTAAATCCCCCTGCTTATACTGGCGTACAGCCTCTTCAATGGTGGTCAACACGTCATCTTTTTCTTCTGCTGCCATAAGCGGCCCAGACAGGCAGTTGACAACTAAAAAAAGTATTATTAGGGCAATAGCAGGATATTTCATTAAATTATTCCTGAAGGTTTATTTTATGTTTTTTTCCGTTCAGCTCTCTACTGATGAACTCGTTTGTCTCTACGTAACGGAGGGGTGAATAGTTTTCTCACAAAGTGATACTAACAGAGAGAGAAACTGTCAAGTATTGTACGAATGGAAGTTGCCCATCCATGCCGTCGAGCTTGACAATCGCACTCTTAAGTATTACTTTATTGCAATTAATGTATTACCTGCATGTATTGCCAGCATGCGTTACTAACCAGGAGAGATAATGCAAAGTTCAGCCATGACAACAAAAGGCCAGGTTACTATTCCAGTTGCAATACGAAAAAAATTTGCTCTGCAAGCCGGAATGAAGGTGTCTTTTTCCGTTCAAGACAATACAATAGTAATACAGCCGGTTCCGCACAGAGTTGAGGATGTCTTTGGCCTGGTTTCTGCCGAAAATAGCGTAAGTCTGGATGAGATGGAATTAATCATACGCAACCGGGGCAGGCGATGATAACTGTTGATACGAATATACTTGTGCGCCTTCTGGTTGATGACCCGAACGAAGAAGCACAGGTAAAGGCCGCAAGGAAAGAGGTATCCCGTGCCAGGAAAGTTTTTGTTCCGATAATCGTTCAGGTTGAAACAGTGTTGGTGCTGCGAAGTGGTTATAAGCTGAAAAAAGCAGCGGTTATAATACTGCTTGAACATCTTGCCAAGAATCAAACTTTTCACCTGGAAGCTGACGAGCGTTTCAGGAAAGCCCTGGCAATGTACCGGAACGGGAAGGCCGGTTTTGCCGATTACCTTATCCTTGCCTCAGCCATGGAACAGGGTACTGAGGTGCTGACATTTGATAAGCGTTTAGGTGCTTCAGGTAATGTTGTTCTGATGTAACACTTGCTCTTTTTTTTCTCTGTTTTTGTTGATTGCCTGGAAAACAGTACATTCAACCTACTCCCATACAGCCATGACCACAGAACTCTTTCTCAACTTCTCAGGCAACGACAAAGTAACCGTCTCCTTCAACGGCACGGATTCCGGCCAACTGGACTTTACCAATCCCGTCACCAAAAAGGATCGCTCCGACATCCAGTGGTACATCGAAACATACGGTTCCGCATCCCTGGCCGAACCGGATGACCAGGAGGCCAAACGCATTGAAGCCCGGCTTCCAAAAATCGGTAAATTACTCTTCAAAGCCGTGTTCTCCGAAATGGAAGCCGTCCAACCATTCCTTGATTTTCCCAATACCGAGGCACAACAACGCAACCTCACCATCAACTCCAGCGATGCCTCAATCCTCTCTCTGCCCTGGGAACTGCTGCACGATCCAACCGGTGTCTTCCTGTTTCGGGAAAAACCGCATATCAGCGTACGGCGCAAGATGTCGGGAGCAACCGGCGGACGCCAACCGTTCAAGGTCAAGACCAAAGATCGGCTCCACCTGCTCTTTGTGGTCAGCCGTCCCAAGGATGCCGGATTCATTGATCCGCGCACCGATCCACGGGCGGTAATGGATGGCCTGGAAAAACACGCGCCCGGTCGTGTCAGCTGTGAATTTCTCCGGCCTGCCACCCTCAACGCTTTGGCCGAACGTCTTGACGACGACTCCAAACCCGCCATTGATATCCTTCACTTTGACGGTCATGGCGTTTTTCGTCAGGTGTCGAAAAAAGAGGCGGAGGATAATCCCTCCCTGTACGGAAAATCAATCCACAGCGAAATCCAGCGGGAACGGCAGACCCGCAAGGATGACAACAGCGACACACCCGTTGGTATCGGCTTCCTCCTCTTTGAAAAAGA
>DAOVTM010000341.1 GCA_030633145.1 Desulfobulbaceae bacterium | reverse complement strand
GGCTGGAAAAAGAGGGCAGGAACTATTTATTTAATTACGATGAGCTAATGTCAGGGTGACGGTTATAACGGATCCTTTTTTATACCTGCAAGGTGTCGGTCAAAATGGTACTGCTGCAAAAGAGCGGCTGGTTTGACGAGTCCTTTCCCTACGCCTCCCATGAAGACCTGGAGCTGGGCTATCGTCTGGCCGACCAGGGAATGCGGCTGATCTATGATCCCGAGGCTGAAGGATTTCACTGGCACCTGCTTACCGTGCAGGGGATCAGCAGGAGGGTTTACCTGATGGGGTATTCAGCCAGTCTGTTTTGGCGTAAGGTACGTCGGCAGGATGGAGTTCTGAAACGTGCGGCACGAAAACTGTTAGCCTGGTTCTGTTCAGCCCCTTGGGGTGTGTTTGTCTGGAATCGGTTGCGCAGAAAGGAATATCTGGACAATAAGGCGTATCCTGTACAGTGGCGTGTATTACTCTTTTTCGGTTTTTTTATAGGTCTTGCTGATGCGTATCGCAGTCGGACAATTCGAGTATAAATGACCGCGGCTGATATGATGCTCCAGCTGGCAGCCGTCAATGCTGCCCTTGCTGCCCTGCTGATCCTGCCTGCTCTCGGCCTGTCCCTGCTGCTGTTCCGGCAAAGGGGATGGCCGGAGGTGGTGCTGGCTGCGCTTGTTCTGGGAACGGGAACCCAGGCTGTTGTCGGTCTGCTCTGGTCGCACCTTGTCGGTCGGATGCCCGGGCTTGAAGCATTGCTTTATCTGGTTGTCTGGGCAGGGATTACCGTGTATTGCCGGTACAGCGGCCAGTTGCAACAACCGACCAGGCCGGAGGCTGGACAGTCCTTCTCTCTCCTCCTCATCCTGGCCGCCGCCTTTATTGTCCGTTCCATTCATCCCATGGAAACAGCGGCCCTGGGACAGTCTGATGCCTATACCCATCTGCACTACCTCCATAATATTGTTGACCAGGGAGAGCTGCACAATAAAATATACCCGGCTGGGTACCACTGGCTGCTGGCTCTTCCAGCACTTGTCTTTGCTCTAGACCCCTATCTGATAGTCAGATATTCCGGCACCATCTTTGGAACCGGGCTGGTACTGGCGGTCTTTGTCCTGATGGACAATTTCATTGACCGTCGCAGCGCACTCTTTGCCGCCTTCTGCGCAGCCGCCTTTCCCGGTATGACTCTCCTTATGAAGACTGGTGTAGGAGCCTTTGCCAATCAGTTTGGTCTGTTTTTGGTTCCCTGCCTTTTGTATTATTACAACCGGGTTATACAGCGAGATCAACGTACTGGTAATTATCAGCTTGTCTTTATCACGGGTCTCTTGGGGTTTGCCGCTGCTGTCCCGATGATGCTGCTCCATGTCTTTATTATTTTCGCCCTTGAGCGTTGTCTGGCCCTCTCTACAGGTAAGCAGTGGCTGCGTAGAACCAGCCTGCTGATACTGTTCTGTCTTCCCGCCCTGTTGTTGATCGGTTTTCACTTTTCACAGGCTGGGGCTGGACAGCGTTTTAAGACTGCTGAAATTCTCATGGAGCATGGAGGTGAGGAAAAGGAAAGCACTGAAAAAATTATCACCAAGGTACAGCGATCTGCGCAACAAAAGAGCATGTTTGGCGCGGAACTTGTTAAAACAATAAGCAAAAGTCCTTATTTTCATCTTGTGGTGGATCTGTTCATGGTCAAACGAATGGGGTTCTCCAACCTGCCCTTGAATTTGATCAGTTTCCTGTTGTTACTCCTCTCTATCTCCTGTATGGGGTACGGGATATTGCGGAGCCAACCTGGACTCCTGCTTCTCGGTATCTGGGGGGGGCTGACCACTGTGCAGGCCACAAGCGGGTTTTTACAGTTTTCATCCTATCAGCGTGAAGGCTGGAGCCTGCTCATTGCAACCTGCTGTCTGTCAGGGCTTATTGCCGGGCAGGTCTATGGACGAATGGCAGGGGGGAAGATCTTGCAGGCGGCTGTTGCGGTAATTCTGTTCGCCTCTGCGGGTTGGACAGTACAACATCCTCCCCGCCATCCAGCAATCCTGAGCAGTGCTGAAGGAAAGATTATTGACACAGCCAGGTTTTTCAGCAGAGAGCTGCGCACTATTCAGGCAGCATGTGGGGACAGCAGCGGAAGCGAATGCACGATTGCCCGTCGGCTGGACAGTCATCTTCCCCTTACCCTGGTGACCAGGCAGTTCACTGGCTGGAAGAACCAGGGAGAGCTGGTTCCCAATGTCATCCCTTCTGCCGCCTTGGTAGAGACCCTGCAGGAAGATCCCAAGGGGGAAAAATTGCAGGGGAAATTTACTGTTGACAAACAATATCTGGTGTTGCTCGACCGTGAAAAGAAGATCCAGGCGAAAGAGATTACCTCCGCCTTTGCTATGGTTGCTCCCAGTCAGGTCGATGCGACACTCCGTCAGCAGCAATACCTCTACCGGGCAAATGGTTGGATCTGGTATGAGATTTCCCGGTTAGCGGGGGAGATCTGGGATGTCTCACGGGTAATACTGTCGGATAATCTGGCTGCCTATGTTATAGTTCCGAAAAAGGATCTTGATTAAAAACAACCAAATGAAGAATGATGGTTTCGTAAAAAGTAGAAATTAACATTTTCCCACTAGTAACCACAGACGGAGTCAGCGGGAACGAGGAAAAGATATTCATGCAGGTCAAAAGGCGACCGCATTGTATTGTTGCCGAAACCAGCTTGCCAGTAAAAGCGGATCGTGGGATGGAACGTAAATCAAATCCTCATATAACTGATATAACTTAATATGCAGTAAGCGATTATCCAGAGGACGATAAACGACAGGCTCCCCCGTTGTTTATCGGGTGCCATCGGCAGGAGCAGCAGAGCTGCAACAATAGTCAGGGGAGCAACCACCCCTGCCCAGAAGGCAGGCATGTAACGAAGCAGTTCCTGCAAGCCCAGAAAAAACCATGGCCCTGCAATATGGAGCAGTCCAACACGATCCGGCTCCATGGGGGTGGTCATGACAACTGAGATTATGAGTAGCCCAAGGGTCAGGGGTATATGGTTACGCCAGAGAGCAGTATAACGGCGCAGATGAGGCCAGACGCAGAAGCCACCAAGTACCATCAGACCTATCAGGTGATTGGTATAAACTTTTTTGACCCCTGCTGCGCTGATATCAAAGAGGAGGCTGTTCAGTGGATTGCCGATGACACCCATGGACAGGGTAATATGTTCGGCAATGGCTCCGGCTGCTTCACCGGTGGCATCCCCCCGCAGGACATAGCCGGTAAAAAGAAGGAGCAGAGCCACAGGAACACTTGCGCTCAATCGCAGCCAAGCCAAACGGGTAAATGAGTAGCCCCCGGCCCAGAGGATCGCAACCAGGTGAATAAGCAGAATGAGAAAAAAAGCCTGGCTGGAATAGTAATGCAGGGCTCGCCAGAACGAGCCATACGGCACAATCAGCTCAATGGTCGCAGTGGAGTAAAATGGCTCTGCGCTGCTGTATTGCAGGCCGATGACCACCCCGGACAGGACTGAAATATAAAGACTTATCAGGGCGTGTCCACCCCAGGGCATGGCCAGTAGCCGCTGTTTTAAACCGGTATTTATTTTTTCACTTTTACCCGATTCCTTTTTACCCGATATTTCGGCTTTTGGTGCTGTGCCTGTTTCCATTTTCCCGTTCATCAAAGCGTTACCAGATAGCCGGTTATTTTCCCGGTTTCATCAGCCTGGATTTCAACCGGAAAGGAGGGCAGGTCTTTTTTAGCTGGCCCGTGCAGCAGCTTACCCTCCGTGCTGAAACGGCTCTGGTGGCAAGGACATTCGATGAACTTCTTGTCTTCCAGATAGTTTACCCGGCAGCCCAGATGAGTACAGGTTCTGGAAACCGCAATGGGGGTGCTGCTGCCCGCAAAGAGGATGAAATCCTGTTCCGCATGAAAACCGCTGGCCGGAAGTGGTGCTGATACGGTAACATAACGTGGTTTACGTTTTATGGTGTAACCGGTAAAACGAAGCAGGGGATAGATCAGAGCCGCAGTTACCAACGCTCCAACCCATTGGATTACCTTGACCAGGATATTCCGTCGAGTCGGCCTGGGTTGCTGCGTTGGCTGTTTCTGTCTCAGCCTGTTGAGTTTTTCTTGATTCTCGGCCTGAACCTGTTGCCAGTGTCGTGTATCGGCTGCCATTTCAGTTCTTATATTTTTCCTTGAGAGCGGCCAGCACATGGGCTGGTACTACCCCGCTCACATCCCCGCCGTGACTGGCCGCATCCTTGATAATGGAGGAGCTGATATAGATCCAGCGGAAACCGGTCATCAGGAACACGGTTTCCACCTTTCGTTGTAGTTTTCGGTTCATCAAGGCTAGCTGGAATTCATAGTCAAAGTCGGAGACCGCCCGCATGCCCCGCACAATGGCGCAGGCGTTTTTCTCCATGGCATAGTCCACTATCAGGCCGCTGGTGGTCTCCACCTCCACCCGTTTGTTGTTGGGACTGAAACAGTCTTGAATAAGCGTGATCCGTTCCTCCCTGGAAAATAAAGGGTTTTTCCCTGAGTTGACTCCAATGGCGATAATCACCCGGTCAAAGAGACGCAAAGCTCGTTTGATGATATCGACATGACCGTTGGTAATCGGGTCAAAGGTACCTGGATAGATTGCAATGGTTGGCGAGCAGTCCCGCTCGTCAGTTGAATGTTG
>DAOVTM010000377.1 GCA_030633145.1 Desulfobulbaceae bacterium | reverse complement strand
GCCAATATGAGCCATGAAATCCGCACCCCGATGAACGCCATCATCGGGATGTCCCAACTGGTGCTGGAGGGAACGCTTGCTCCACGGGAACACAACTTTATCAGCAAGGTCAACCTTGCCGCCGAATCTCTGCTTGGCATTATTAACGATGTCCTTGATTTTTCCAAGATTGAGGCGGACAAGATGGAGATCGAAATCATTGACTTTGATCTGCAATCCCTGCTTGATAACATCACAGGTATGCAGCGGTTAAAGGCCGAGGAAAAGGGGCTGGAACTGAAGTTCGTGATTGGTTCAGAGGTTCCGACAATACTCAAGGGTGACCCGCTGCGCATCGGCCAAATCCTTACCAACCTTGTCAATAACGCTGTTAAATTTACCAGTCAGGGCGGTATTACCATTGATGTTGATGTTGTTGAACATCAGGGAGCCAACCTCATGCTCAGTTTCTGTATCGGCGACAGCGGTATCGGCATGACCTCAGAACAGAAACAAAAGCTGTTCCAATCCTTTAGTCAGGCTGAAAGCTCCACCACCCGCCGCTTTGGCGGTTCCGGCCTGGGGCTGGCGATCAGTAAAAAACTTACAAAACTGATGGGCGGAAAGATTTGGGTTGAGAGTGAAGCCGGGCAAGGCTCTCGCTTTTCCTTTACCGTGCAATTGGCAGAGGGCGATGCCGATTTTCTCCAACTGGAAGCCTTTCAAAACGACGAGGCTCTTACCCATCTGCGTGGAGCCAGGATTCTCCTGGTCGAAGATAATGACCTGAACCAGGAACTGGCCAGCGAACTTCTCCGCAGTAATGGTCTGCATGTTGTCACTGCCTGGAATGGTCAGGAGGCACTTGATATTCTTGAGACTGCGACCTTTGACGGTATCCTGATGGATGTGCAGATGCCGGTTATGGACGGATACATAGCCACCCGTGCTATCCGCAGACAGGACAAATTCAAAAGCATTCCCATCATCGCCATGACCGCCAACGTCATGACCGGCGACCGGGACAAGGCCGAAGCAGCAGGTATGAACGATCATATCGGTAAACCGCTTGATGTGAGCAGGATGTTCAGCACAATGGCTAAGTGGATTACCCCTGCCCTGCCTGCCAGCAATACAGCAATTGAAAAACCAGAGACATCACTCCCATTAGCAGCGGGATGGGATAAAGGGTTAATCGGTATTGATACCGCTAAAGGGCTGGCAAACACTGAACAGAATTTCGCACTGTACAAACGACTGCTGATTCGATTCCATGCAGGTCAGTCTAATTTTGCCGAACTTTTCAAGGCTGCGCAGGATGATCCTGACCCGCAAGCCGCTACCCGTGCCGCCCATACCCTGAAAGGTGTTGCCGGAAACATCGGCGCAAGCAGTGTGCAGCAGGCAGCCACAGTTATAGAGTCGGCCTGTGGGCAAAAGAAAAGTATGGCAGATATTGAAGTGGCATTGCAACAGGTGCTGGTGAAGCTTAATCCCGTGATTGATGGGCTGGCACAGTTTATTGCTCTGGCAGACAACGAGCAGTCAGAGCAACCTGACCAATCTGCCGACCCGCAACAGGTTGACGCTTTGCTTGAACAATTAAAAATACTCTTAAAAGAGCATAACATTGAGGCATTAAAACGAAGCAAAGAACTAAAGGCATTGTTGCCAGACAAGGATCTGTCTGCCTTGCTTACCGCTGTTGAGGGCTTTGATTTTGAGGGTGCAGCAGATTTGCTGACTAAATATTAGCCGCAGATAAAAAAATTTGCCGCAGATTTACGCAGAAAAACGCAGATAAATACAACCAAAAAAAATCTGCGTTTCATCTGCGTCCATCTGCGGCAATAAAATAATGGAATCTACGATGATCATAATCCGAAATATCCTGTTCACTATCGGCCTGTTCTTCTCCATTACAAACCCTGCAACTGGCACTGCGGTTCAAGACCACACAACAGCACTGTCACTGACACCGGAAGAGCAAGCCTGGCTCAAACAGCATCCAACTTTCACAGTAGGGACCTATGCATCCCCGTCTTTCATCATTCATCAGGAACTGGAAAGCAGTGGTTATCTTGTGGAATTGCTCCAATCCATCAGCGATCTCGCAGGGCTTGAACCTGAATTCCATACAGGAACGGTGCAATCCATGAATCAAGGGCTGCGTAATGGTACGCTTGATGCGGGGATGGGTCTGATTTATTCAAAGGATCGTGATGAATGGCTGGATTACTCGGAACCATTCGTTTCCATCTTCCTGGCCATCTATACCCGCACGGATCAAAAGGATATTTCGGATCTTGCCTCACTCAAGGGCAAGACCGTATCTGCGCTCAAAGGCGGGGTAATGAGCGAAATGCTGAAAAAATATCTCCCGGAAGCCATTATCATTCAAGCGGAAGACCATGCGGAGTTGTTTCAGATGGTCAGTACAGGAAAGGCGGATGCAACGATTCTTACCCGGACGAGTGCTGAATTCTTTTTGCGCGAAAATGTCTTGAATAATATCCAGGATATGGGAATTGCTTATTTTGGTGACCGATCTCCTGTTATAGCCCACTATTATGGGGTACGGGAAGAGCTGCCGCTCCTCAAGTCCATCCTGGACAAAGCATGGAACATCCTTCCGACAGCGGAAAAAAAGCGCATCTGGAATCGCTGGTTTACAGACGAACATCCGATTTTCAATCCTCTTGGACTCACAGCGGATGAGCAGGCATGGCTGCGTAACCATCCGGTTGTCCGGGTTCCGGTCTTTGATTTCCCCCCCTACCTCTATTGGGATAACGGCCCGCAGGGAGTTGGTGTAGAGACGCTGAATTTATTTGGACGCAAGGTTGGTTTCAAGATCAAATATACACAGGGGACAGGGCGAAATGAAGCTCTGGAGAGTATCCGTACCCATGGAGATGGTGATCTACTGCCCGCTGTCAAACGCACTTCGGAACGTGAGGCTTCCTTTGGGTTTACCACGAGTCGAAGGGATTTTCCCCAGGTCATCTTCATGCGCAATACTCAGCAAAATATTCATGGTCTTGACGCACTGGCAGGCCATACTGTTGTGATAGAAAGAGGTTCTGAGATACACGACATTCTAAGCAGTCGTTTTCCAAAAATAAAGTTGCTGCTAGTCAGGGGGACAGGTGAAGCATTGAAGAGAGTCAGTAATGGCACTGCAATAGCCTATGTAGGCACATTAATGGTAGCACAATATCATATTGCCCGGATGGGATTGAACAATCTTAAAGTCACTGCTACTGATCTTGATGATTTGCAACTGGCAGTTGCAGTACGTAAAGACTGGCCGGAACTGGTCTCTATCCTCAACAAGGCAATTGACTCTATGACCGGGGAAGAGCGCAACAGCATCAGCCGTAAATATTTTGCTATTGATGTAAATGAAGCGGTTGATTACCGCCGTCTGGGCGGGTGGCTATCAGGTCTGACGCTGCTCATTGCCCTTATCCTGCTCTGGAACTATCAACTCAGGCGCAAAGTGGCAAAAGGTACGGCAGAACTGCGACAGCACCAGGAGGATTTGGAAGTCCAGGTCAAAACACGTACCGCAGAGCTGCATCAGAGCCAGGCACACTCCCAATCCATGCTGGATGCAGTTGGCGAGATTGGTGAGGGGCTGTTGGTCATTGATGCAGACTACCGTATCCGCCACATGAATTCGGTAATGATTGACTGGTTTGGTGAGCAGACAGGCAAGCAATGCTATCAAATGTTTAACAATCATGGAAAGCCATGTGCCACCTGTAAAATTGGTAATGTTATCAAACAGGGCAAGACTGTCAGTTACCAGCACATAAATCAGAATGACCGAGTTTTTGATATCGTTGCCACCCCGCTCCACAACCAGAATGGCTCCACACATAAATTGGTTGTGCTGCGGGATATCACAGAACGCAGGCAGGCCGAAATATCACTACAGGAGCTACGGAAAACCCTGTCCGAATCCCAACAAATTGCCAGGCTGGGCAGTTGGGAACTCGATCTTTCCACGCAAATTATTACCTTGAGCGCAGAGCATCAGCGTATTACCGGCAGAAAACCGGAGATAACCGTTCTGCCCCTGGCCGAATATGCGGCTGACTATGTCGTGGACAAGGACATAGCCCTTATTGAGGAGAGATTAGAGTTTGCAATCAAAAACAGGGACAATGCTGATTACCAGGACAATTTTGAATATCGTCTAAAAACATCTGAAAACGAATACCGCAATTTTGATGTTCAGTGCCGGTTTAAATCCGACGGTATTATCACCGGGGTCACTCAAGACATTACTGAACGTAAAGCGGCGGAGCAGAGGGTCTCACTTTTTCGTCGGGTTCTTGAGCAGTC
>DAOVTM010000318.1 GCA_030633145.1 Desulfobulbaceae bacterium | reverse complement strand
TGAATACACCATGCGCCAGGCAATCGAAGAAAAGTTTATCCTTGATGTGCTGAAAAATTACACCACCTATGAAACCTATTTTCGTGTGGTGCAATCGGCAGAGGAAGATCCGCATGTCGCGCGTAAAAAGGCCGCCCGTGCCCTGGCTCGGTTTTTAACCCTGCATGACCATAATCTTGCCCAGAAAACCGAAGTGATGGTGGAGCATTTTCGTACCCATGTGAAGCATAAAATCGGCGGTAGAGCCAAGGCAATGGTGGTTACTGAGTCCCGTTTACATGCGGTGCGCTACAAACAGATGTTTGACAAATATATCAAGTCAAAGAGATATACGGATGTCAAGACCCTGATTGCCTTTTCCGGGGCGGTGGAAGACCCGGACGCTCCTGGAAAAAACTGGACTGAAGTGGGTATGAATAATGGGATCAAAGAAAGTGAACTGCCGTCAAAATTTGATTCGGATGAATATCAGGTGCTGCTTGTGGCGGAAAAGTATCAGACCGGCTTTGATCAACCGTTATTGCATACCATGTATGTGGACAAGAAATTGTCCGGTATTCAGGCGGTTCAAACATTATCCCGTTTGAATCGTACTTGTGCGGGCAAAGAGGACACCTTTGTCCTGGATTTTCGTAACAAGCCGGAAGAGATTTATGCGGCGTTCAAACCTTTTTATGAGGTAACACCGGTTGATGGACTCACCGATAGTCACCACCTATACCGTTTACAAAACCAGATAGATGAATCGGGGATTATCTTTGAAGAGGAGATTGAGGCGTTTTGCGCGATCTATTTTCAACCAAGGCGTAAAGAAACGGTTCATGACCATGCCAGGATGAATGGCGTGCTTGATCAGGCGGTTGAGCGGTACAAGGAGATGCTGGAAGAAGAGCAGGAAGCCTTAAAGGGGTTGATGGTGAACTTCCGTAATATGTACGGTTTCCTGTCACAGGTCATCCCCTATCAGGATTCTGACCTTGAACAGCTCTATACCTATTTACGTTTTCTCCTCACCAAGCTGCCGCACAGGGCATCAGGAACAGCATATCATCTTGAAGATGATGTTCAACTGCAATACTACCGTTTGCAGAAAATCAGTGAAGGACGGATCGATCTGTCACCGGGCGAGGCCAAGTCGTTAAAAGGGCCGGGTGATGTTGGAACAGGCGGTGGCGATGATGACGAAATCAGCCTGTCTGAACTGATAACTTTACTCAACGAGCGTTTTGGAACCGATTTTACCCAGGCCGATCAACTCTTTTTTGATCAGATACAAGAGGAGGCAGTATCAAATGAAAACCTGCGCAAGGCTGCCGTGGCCAACAGCAAAGATGATTTCAGATATGTTTTTGATTCCACTCTTGAGGGGCTTATTATTGACAGGATGGAAGGGAATGAGGAGATTTTTTCTAAATTGATGGGAGATACTGAATTCAGGAAGATTGCTTCTGAACATCTGCTGCATCAGGTGTATGAGTCTATTAATCGGGATGCGAGGGTGTAAGGTTGCTAAAAAATCTCTAAAAATGGTATTGCAGATACAGCGAGTTGTAGTTGCTGGCCCCTTTGATATCACCAAACATGGAAGAACTGGCAAAGATTCCGGAACGATGGTGAAGAGGCAAGAGCAATGCCCTGCTCTATGTATTGATCGTGACTTTCTGTTTCTTTATCAGGCATTTTTTACATCGTATCTATAGTTTCTTTTTTTCTGAAACAAACATCCCAACCAGCCATGCCACCACAACTGCGGTGAAAAATTGTCCCACAATTGCCTCCATCTGACACAAGGAGGAGGCTCCAGCCGTTTGCGGGGTAATATCTCCGTAGCCCAGAGTGGTAAGGGTTACAAAACTAAAATAATTAAACGCGTGATCCATGTATTGAGGGTTTTCCAGAAGCGCTCCCTGGTAAGATCCCGGGCATAACTGATCCAGCAGCATATACAGCGCCCCCCAGAAAAGTCCGATAATCAGATACAGGCAGAATGTGGCATAAAGCACGTTTGTATCCACTCTGCTGGCTCGTTTGACCTGGGCAACGAATGAATAGACCAGCAGTCCATAATATGCGGTAAAGAGCAGGGTCGCGCCCAATCGACTGAAGGCGATAATATCATAGATCCCCAACCAGTATAAAATAATCAGCGGTATCAGCAGACTAATTGCAATGGAACGTTTTCTGTTCTGATTATGCACCGTATAAACGGCGGCAAAAAGAGCCATTGACAGGGAAATATGGGCCAAAACAGCAAGAGACGGATATGGCTCTAAAAAAGGAGCGCCCATGATATAGAGGAGGAGAAAGAAAAGAAGCGTTCTAAAACCGTTTCCCCTGAGGATAGATTTCTTTTTAGAACTCATAGTTGCATTATTGTTTAACAACATCATTTTCCTCGTTTTCATTAATCCAGGTCATAAACAGGTTAAACATAATGGCAAGCATTACCGCGCCGACAAAAAGTCCTATAATTCCAAACAGCATCATGCCGCCTAATGCGCCAAGGAGAAGAACAAGCATGGGGGTATCTACTCCACGCGCCATAAGAACAGGCTTTAAAAAAGATTCAATTGAACTCACCAGAAGAATCCAGATAAGAAAAAGAACTGCCGGTGTTGTTTCAGCGGCAGAAAACACATAGGCGGCAATCGGTCCCATAACCAAAATCGTAGGAAGTTGAATCACGGCAACCACCAGAATGAGCACCGCCCACAGACCTGCGGCAGGGACACCAACCACCACCATACCGATGGCTGCGAGAACAGATTGAATTACTGCGACACCGACAACTCCCTGCATAACTCCACGAATGGTAGCGGTGGCAAAACGGGTGAAGATTTTTAATGCAATTGCGGAGCATAGTTCTGCCTTGACTATAAATACACCGGCAATAGCAGCGGAAAGCAGCGTTATAAAAAGCCCGAAAATTCCTCCGCCAACTGAGTTAAGCAGGGTTCCGGCTACCATTGTCAACTCTGGTGCGAATTGCTTCAAAGCTGCTTCAAGATTGGTTGCAAAAAGATTCCAGGTCTCAAACACCTTTTCGCCGATAACCGGCCAGTCAGCAATTTTTTCCGGTGGCAGAGGTATCTTTAATGTTCCTGCCGATATCTGTTCAGAAATAACCTGTACCGTGTCCACCGATGATGCTACAAGACTCAGGGTGGGGAAAACCAGCGCGGCAATAATAACAAGAACAAACAGCAGGGTCGCCAGTGTACGCCGACCGCCAATTTTTCCTGAAAACCAGGCAATAAACGGCGCGACAGCAACTGCGAGGATAACTCCCCATATTACTGGAATTACAAATGGTTTTATAAGAAGAAATGTCCAGACGACCATTGTCCCCAGCATTGATACCTTTATAACATCATTAATGATATTTTTGGTCAATACGCTATCATTGTTTGTTGGCTTCATTTTGTTTTCCCTCTTGGAATTTAATTTAATAGTATAGGGGACGGAAGCTAAAAGACAATCTAATCTCAACAATTATACAATAAAAATCATTTACAGCAGCAGATAAACCTGTAAAACTGTCTTCATGAACCTATTCTCTTTTGCATACGTATTCGTCGGCAGTATCTGTTTTGCCCTGGGTTTCCTCCATCTGCTTATTTATTCGCGCAGAAGAGACCTCAAGGTTGATCTTCTCTTTTCCTGTATGGCCTTTGCCATTGCCTTTTCTTCGTTTTTTGAGCTGTGGGCATTCAAGTCCGACTCCCTGACTTCGTACGTTCCTCTATTCAAAGCAACCCTTGACGTACAGGCTCTGCTCTGGATTTTCTTTGCCTGGTTTGTCTATTATTTTACCCGGTCAACAAAAGTCTGGCCGCCGATCTGCATTACAGCGCTCTATACCATTGCCCTGCTGATCAATATTTTTTCACCCGGCGGTATCCTGTTTCAGGAAATCCATGAGTTGACCTCTTTTACAATGTCATCCGGCGAAATATTGTATTTTGGTAATGGCTCGGCCAATCCTCTGCGCATCATCGCTGATGTTTCCTGGATACTCCTTCTCCTCTATACTGCTGTGGCCTTTTTTCGTTTTGCGAAACAAGGGTACACCGGAAAGGCCGTTGTTGTTAGCGCGACAATTTTTCTCTGCCTTGGTCTCGGTTATCTGCATGGCACTCTGATTGATCTGGGCATTGCTGATCCTCCTTATCTTGGCAGTTTTCTCTTTCTACCGCTTACGCTGGTGATGAGTTATGCCCTTGCCGGAGATGTGGTCAGAGCTTCCCACCTGGCCAAAGAAGTTAAAATGGCAGAAGCGCGCTGGCGCAGCCTGCTTGAGAATGTCCATCTCCTGATTGTCGGAGTTGACCGCAATCAAGATGTTTTTTACGTCAATCCTTTTTTTCTGGAAATAAGCGGCTACAAAAAAAATGAGGTTCTCCATCTCCCGGTACTCAACCTTATTCCTGAAAAGGAACGTACGGCAATGACGAATCGGTATGAAACAGTTTTTGCCGGACAAGCCACTGTCTTCCCTGAACGTCAATTAGGGTTGATCATAAAGTCAGGTGAGCAGCGAGAGATACTCTGGTCCAACGTCCTGGTCGCAGACAACGGCAATGCAGAGTCTGGAATACTGAGTATTGGCAAGGATATCACTGAGCAGATACAGGCTGAAACAGGCAGGGATCAGGCCATACAAGAGCTTGAATCCTTAAAGGTGAAACTGGAGGAAGAAAACATCTCGCTCAAAGAGGTGCTTCAGGTTGACAATGGTTTTACCGAGATTATCGGCAAGAGCAATGCCCTGCTCTATGTTTTAAGCAAGGTTAAGCAGGTTGCCGAGACCGATGCAACGGTTCTGATTCTTGGTGAAACAGGCACTGGTAAGGAGCTGGCAGCCAGGGCGATTCACCGGGGAAGTAAACGCGCCTCCAAACCCTTTATCCGGGTCAACTGTGCGGCAATTCCTGCCGACCTCGTTGAAAGTGAACTGTTTGGCCATGAACCGGGAGCGTTCACCAATGCGGTTAAAC
>DAOVTM010000470.1 GCA_030633145.1 Desulfobulbaceae bacterium | reverse complement strand
GCTATGTCAGGCACCTTCAAGCAGCAGTTCCTCTGGCTGGGACCGGACTGGAAGGAGATCAACAATATGGAGACCTCTTCCATTGGTTTTCTTGCCGGTGATGCCCTGGGCGAGACTGCAAAAAAGGAACTTGTCAAATTCCAACAGGGGCTTGCAGAAGGCTCCATCAACCTCTTTAGCGGGCCGCTCAATTTTCAGGACGGTTCTGTGTTCCTGAAGGCGGGTGAAGTTGCCACTGATGAGCAGATCTGGAACCTTCCTCAGCTGCTGGAGGGGATGAAAGGGGCATCCAAATGAGAGAAGCTGGAAGAGAAAGAATAGTAAACAGAGGGTTGCGCCGCACGCAATGGCGGTGCGTTGTAATGCTCTTCCTTTTCCTGCTTTCCTTTCCCTCACAGCTCCTTGCCGTGGACATTGGGGTAATCCTGGCTAAAAGCGGCTCGGCTGCGGACTCTAATCGTCCGATTCTGGAAAGCATCCGTTTTGCGGTGGACGAGTTCAATCAAAGGGGCGGTATAGAGGGAGAAAAAATAAGGCTCATTGAATTCGATAATCGCAGCAGTACTGTTGGTTCCAAGGTTGCTGCGGACAGTGCTGTAGAGGCAGGAGTCGCCGCAGTGATCGGTGCTGTCTGGAGTTCACACTCCCTTGCTGCAGCCCCGGTTTTGCAGCAGGCACAAATCCCCATGATTTCCCCAATCTCAACTGATCCCAGAGTGACCCTGGTTGGTGATTACATCTTTAGAGCCTGCTTTACTGATTCGTTCCAGGGGCATGTGCTGGCAAAATTTGCCAGAGAAACCCTGCAGGCTGAAGATGCCGTAATCCTGACAGATGTAAACAGTGCCTACAGTATGGGGTTATCCCGTGCCTTTATTGACAGTTTCATCCTCCTTGGAGGCAAGATAAGTGCTGAACTCTCCTATAAGCGGCGTGACGAATCATTCATGGAGCTTTTCCCCCTGATTCGGAAGGCATCTCCGGCAATGCTCTTCATAGCCGGTCACGATGAGAGCGGTGCCATTGCCAGCAAACTGAAAGAGAACCGTATCAAGGCAATACCGCTTGGCGGGGATGGTTGGGGGGGCAATGCCTTTTATGCCAGGGGCGGCGATCATATTGTTGAGGGGTACTTCAGCAGCCACTGGTCGAATAAGGATGGTTCAGACAAATCCCGCGACTTTGTCCGGCGGAGTAAGGCTGCCGGAGTAAAGAGTCCGCACGCCCTGGGTTATGATGCCGCCTCCCTGTTGCTGGATGCACTGGGTCGGGCTGACAGTTTTACAGGTAAGGATATCCGAGCCGCATTGGCAGCCACCCGTGACTTTGTGGGTATAAGCGGCACCATCACCTTTAACAGTCAGGGTGATCCGGAGAAAGATGTCCACATTATGGCAATTCGCAATGGTCAGGAAAAGTTTTTACAAACGGTTCACCCATGAAACTACGTATCAAGATCAACCTCGCCATCCTCTTCGTCTTCACCACTATTGCCTTTGTCTATGCGGCGATCCTCTTTCCCTTTGAACTCAAGCGGCAGCAGGCCGCCATCGAACAGATTGAGCATACCCTGAAGGCAACGGTTGCCCAGCGTAAAGACCAACTGGCCGACGAGATATTCGGTCGTCAGGACGAGGCACTCAAAATCACAATGGATGATCTGCTCAAGGTCAAGGGGTTGACCGCCATCCGGGTGTATCTGCCTGACGGTTCCCTGCTCAAGGCCAGTGATGAAAGCAGCCACCCTGCTCTTGACATGGTACAGATGCAGAAACTGACACCTGAGCCTGTCTTTACCCGTCAGACTGCGGCTGGACTGCCACTCCTTAAACTTGCCAGCAGTATTGAGGTTATCGGGGAAAACGTCGGTTTTGTTGAGGTTGATTACGACCTCAGCCGGGTGGCAGCGGAGGTGCGAACCTCCAAACTCATCACCATGACCATGCTGGGTACCATCCTGATAGCCCTGTTCGGCCTCCTTAACGTGCTGCTCTCCCGGATGATCCTCAGACCTGTTTACACCCTGTCGGAAACCATGAAAAAGGTACAGGCCGGAGCCATTGGAGAGCAGGTACAGCTTGACTCCAAAGATGAAATGGGCAAGATGGCTACCACCTTTAACATGATGTCAAGCGAACTGGCGGAACTAAACTCTGGGCTGGAAAAACGGGTTACCGAGCGCACAGAGCAGCTGAACAAAATCAATAACGAACTGGAAGAAGCCCGGGTCGTTGCTGAGTCTTCCACCAAGACAAAGAGTGCCTTCCTGGCCAACATGAGCCATGAAATCCGCTCGCCCATGAATGGAATCATTGGCCTCACCCATCTGGCACTTAAAACAGAGATGTCACCCAAGATGCGTGACTATCTGCGCAAAATTGAAAGCTCCTCCAATATGCTCCTCGGGGTTATCAACGACATCCTGGACTTTTCCAAGATAGAGGCCAACAAGCTGGGCATGGAACATATCTCCTTTAGCCTTGATGATGTGCTGGACAACCTCCGTTCCATGGTCGCAATGAAGGCGGAAGAACAGGGGGTTGAGCTTATATTTCATACCGGTCGCGGAGTCACTAATCAGTTTATGGGCGATCCCCTGCGATTGGGTCAGGTCTTAGTCAACGTGTCCAGCAAT
>DAOVTM010000275.1 GCA_030633145.1 Desulfobulbaceae bacterium | reverse complement strand
CCTTTTTCAATAACTGATAATTTTTGTTTCTGATTAAACCGCTTTTTCCGCTTTTCCATGTTACTTTCTCCTTCATTTGGGTGGGAGAAAGTGTTACCTTGATTTAGACTGTTTTGTACGGTTTCTTTTTAACATTTACAATAAGATGGTGGATGGCGGGGTTCCCTTCCCCATGCTCTCTGATGCCGGAGGTAAGGTTGGCACTGTGTATGGTGTTTACGACGAAGACAACGGGGTTGAGGCTCGCGGTCGTTTTATTATTGATCCCGATGGAGTAGTTCAGGGCTACGAAGTCTTGACCCCGCCGGTCGGACGCAATGTGAATGAGACCTTCCGCCAGTTACAGGCGTTCCAGCTGGTGCGCGAAACCAAGGGTGGAGAGGCCACACCTTCTGGATGGCGGCCGGGCAAGGCCACCCTTAAACCGGGTATCGACCTGGTAGGTAAGGTGTGGAAAGAATGGAAGACTGAACAGGCTTTTGATTAGGCTGAAGCCCGCTCCTACAGGACAGATGCAGAGGTAGGAGTGGCTTTAGCCACGACAGTTAACCCAAAAAACAATAGGGACATCTATGATAAGGAAGCGAAGGTTAATAACATAAGTAAGATTTATCAATATTTCAAGAGATTTAGGGTCGAACCACGCTAATTCATTGATATAATAACACAATGCTGATTTCTATATTGCATAAGTAGTTGATATTAGGGCATCCTTCATTTGCCAGTTGACACTTTTCGCACAATCTGGCTCCCAGGTAAGCGCAGACTCCGAGTTCCAGCTTGGGAACAAGAAAATCATTTACCGCATGATCTTTTTTGATCAAAATTCAAGCATCGATGGTGCGCGCAGCACACCTTGCATTCCTCCATCCTCGGTTTTCCTGTAGGGTGCGCTGTGCGCACCATGTTGGCTGTGGCTCCCAAAAGTGTCCGATAGGTAGGTGGTAAGCGAAGACCCGAGCGCAGATTCGGGTTCACCATAATGAAAAATGTTAATTTAATTCAGCTCACCTACTTATGATTACATTCTCACACACGATCAAAAGTACTCTTGTAGCAATGTGTATAGCCGCAGCGATAACACAGCAACCAACCCATGTCAGTCAAACAGGCGGACGGGAAGACTGTACAATGCCTTTTTCCAGTGGCAGTCGCCGGACAATAATTTTACCGTCAGTTCCAGTCGATTGGACTCTGTTTACAACAACGGTGATCAGGAAAACAACGCATTTAAACCATACCGCAATATTCTCTACCGTTGGCACGAGGGACAAAAAGGAGCAATCCTAACAACCACATTTCTTATTTATTTCAAACTCAAACGAACCAAACACTATGAAATCCTGGCTTAAAAAAAGTATTAAAATTGTCGTCATTATCGAGCTTGCTTATCTCGTACTGATTAATGGTGTCCTGAACCTCCCCCTGACCCAGAACATTGTCAACGGGATCAAACCGGACAAGTTTACAGTTTCCTGGGATCGTGCCTGGTCACTGTATCCGTTTAATGTTCATGCCCTGGGGGTAAGTGCCAACGGTCAGTCCAGTTCCCAGCAATGGCAGGTCAAGTCACCGGCGGCCAGTGCCTCTATCTCATTGACAGCGTTGCTGTTCCACTCGGTACGCCTCAGCTATATTGAGGCCAAAGATGTTGCCTATTACCAGCGGCCTCGTCCTGAACCGGACAAGGATTACAGCGATATTCGTGCGTATTTTCCACCCATTGAGGGGCGTGAGCTGGAAACAGAGGTGGTAACTGCACAACCGGAAAAGAAGAGCAGCAAACCCTGGAGTATCTCCATTGACAACATCCATGCCCATGGCAAACACGACCTTCGCCTCTACCAGTTGCAGGCTGCCCTTGAGGGCGAACTGCGCTCTGACCTCCGCTTTCGCACCAGGGGCGGGCCTTTGTCGCTCCCCAATGGCAAGGCCGATATCATACTCCAGTCACTCGTTATCAACGGCGATAATGAAGTAGTGCATCAGGGATATATCAAGGGCAATATCGAGTTCCTCCCCTTTGTACCCAAAGAGGCAAAGGGACTCCAAGTCCTGGGATTCCTTAATGTTGATGCTGAACTGGCTACAGAAACCAGAAGCCTGGCCTTTCTCAATATCTATCTTGCCAACTTTGAAGGGATGAAAGTTGGCGGCTCAGGCCGTGTTCAGGGACGTGTTCATTTGCAAGAGGGGGAACTGCTTCCTGGCAGCGATATCAAGGTATCGGCTCCCAAGCTGTCACTGGATATGTTTAATAAGCATCTCGCAGGGAACGGTACCATCAGTATCAAGGTACCTGACAGCACTGATACCGCGAATGTACTCATCGCCTTCACCGATCTTGAAGCCTATGACAGCAAACGAGAGGTCTTGCTCTTTAAAGGTGAAGGTGTGCGGGTGGAAACACAGGGTGACCCCAGGATCCTGCACCTTCCCGAAGAACCCTTTACTGTTAAACGAATAACCTTGACGATCCCTGAAGTTTCGGTGCCAAATCTTGCTGCATTTCAGTCATATATACCTGCAAAATGGAATTTTACATTACACGGAGGCCACGGCGGGTTACAGGGAATCGCTGAGATAACCCAAACCGGCTTTAACACTCATCTGCAGCTGTACTCAGAGGCGGCTGATGTCGGTCTCAAAGAGTACCGGTTTTCCTCCAACCTGGATGTGGTTTTGAAGAGTAACTGTGATACTCTTGCAACAGGTGTTGATGCCTCGGGTACCTATATTCATCTGCGTGGAGCCAGGGTAAGCAGCGAGAGCGGGCAGAGTTCCCCTCCCTGGCATGCCTCTTTGAATATTGAACAGGGTAAGCTCAAACTGCTGCTCCCTGATGAGATTGCCGAAAACAGCACCTTCGGGGAACTGTATCAGGGATTAAAGGGACAAGAGATCGTCACTCTGCTTGATTCTGGCAATGAGGAGATACATATTACCGGTTCTATCTCTGATCTAAGCTGGCTCAGTTTTTTCATGAAAAATAAGTATAGTCTTGCCCTTACCGGTTCCGGTGCAATGATAGTGGATCTCCTGATAAAGGAAGGCTTACCAGCTACCGGAACAAGAATTGTTGTGCAGCCGCAAAAATTTGGAGTGGAAGTACTTGATTACAGTGCTGAAGGTGATGGTGCCGTCTCTTTGCTGTTGAAAAAAGGCGGGGTACAGCCCGAGCTTTTGCTGACTATCGTACTGGATAACGGCGAAATGCGGCGTAAGGATGAGAAAGATAGCTTTATTGAAGATGTCTCCATTTCCCTGGAGGCTCTGGTCAAGAATATAAACCTGGATGGCAAAAGTACGGATATGGATCTTCACCTGCTGATTCCATCTGCCTCAATCAGTGATATGTCTGTGTATAATCAATATCTGCCCCCGGACTCGCCCTTGCATTTTACAGGTGGCAGGGCAGCCCTGACAGCCGATATCGAGATGACCCCTGAAACGGCTGAGGGGTTTGTCCGCCTGAATACGAAAAAAATGTCTGCCACAGTGGATCAGCAGGAGGTGGAAGGTGAACTGGCTGTGGATATTACCCTGGCTGGCGGGGTGCCGGAAAACATGGACTTTGATATCTCCGGTTCCACCATCAAACTGGACAATGTCCGGGTGAAGGGCAAAGAGGTAAGCCATGATTATGAAGACTGGTCAGCCCTTTTCCAGCTGTCCAAGGCCAGTGCTGTCTGGAAAAAGCCGATCACCATGCACATAGAAGCTGATCTGGAGATGACAAACTCAAAGCCCATTGTTGCGGTTATCGCCAACCAGCGCGGTAAAAACGGCTGGCTGGGCAAGGCTTTGACCATTGATGATGTAAACGGAGGCGTTGAGGTCAATATAGCAGAGAACCATATCATTATCCCTCTGTTTTTTGCCAGCAGCGATAATATCGATGTTGGCGGCAAGGGGGTCATTACCGCTGATAACCGCGATGGTGTTCTCTATGTGCGCTACAAGAAACTGCAGGGTATCCTCAAGATCAAGGATGGTAAACGCAATCTTGATGTCTTTAATGCCTGGAAAAAGTTTGAACTGTATGACAGTGAATCTGTATTCTCACGGTTGAACAGTGGTAAATCAGAGTAACAAAAAGAAGCTGTTCAGCACTGCTTTTATACAACTAAGTACTAATGCAAAATTAATCTAACATTTTCCCACTGGTTCCTACATACGGAGTCTGTGGGAACGAGGGATTTTATGAAGTTACCTGTTTTCTTCAGCAGAAGGGATGCTTTTTGTTCAAAATTCGACGTTCGATGTTCGACGTTCATTTTTTTACTATCTCACGTTTTTGTATTGCCCCCCGGGTTATTGGCATGCAGCAATGTCTTGAGCTGATCCGTGTCGCCCCTGTGGCAGGTTACCTGGATGCTGCTTCGGCAAAAAAACGATCCAATCCTGCAATGAGCAGGTCAAGTTCCGTAACGAACTGTTGGGCGGCCTTGACGATTCCATTTGTCCCGATATTGGCACCATTTCCCTTCAGGGTATGGGCTGAACGGGTGGCGGCTTCCGGATCATCCAGGCAGATGGTCAGCAGGATATTGCGGGTAGATGTAAATTATCCGATTCATTGTGTCTGATTTGTTATATATCGCCCCAATTCATCACGGGGAATGTTGTTTTCCATTACTATTTCCTTAATCACCAGACTTAATTCCCTGACCAGTTCCTGCGATGCTGCTGTAATCTCTGCACTGGAACCATCCTCGCGGCAAAGCGTCTCTAATCGTTGCGCCATCTGCGGGATGTTGATTGCGCCGATATTAGCACCATTACTTTTGAGCGTATGGGCGAGGCGGGTTGCGGCCTGGGGATCATCATCCTGTTGCGCAGTCAGAAAATCCTGCTTAAAATCAGCAAAGGATGCGCAAAACATTTCAAGCATCCGTTGGTAGATTGCAGGGTCGTCAAGGCAGATAGCCAGCCCCGCTTTCATGTCAATACCAACAAGAGTTGCATTAGAAGCAGCGATTTCCGGCTCTTGCTCATTCTCATCAACAACCTGGGCTGTATCCTTTTCGCAGGGGGTGGTCGGAGTGATCCAGCGAGCCATGGTGCTGAGCATTTGCTGCTGGTTAAACGGCTTGCCGATATGGTCGTTCATACCTGCCGCTTTGCCCTTTTCCCTGTCTCCGGCCATAACATTGGCCGTCAGGGCAAGGATGGGAAGGTCTTTACATTGCGGGAGTTTTCTAATGGCGCGGGTGGCGGTATAGCCGTCCATGACCGGCATCTGTATATCCATTAACACCCCGTCGAATTGTTCTGTTTGCAGGATGTCCAGGGCTTCCTGACCATTCCAGGCCGGGGTGACGATAATTCCGCCACGATAGAGTAACACCGTAGCCAGTTCCTGATTTAGCTCGTTATCCTCCACCAGCAGAATCTTTGCCCCGCATAACCGGGCAAGATCTTCCTCTTCATTCGTCTGCTCTGCAACAATATTATCGGCATCGCCCAGAGCCAGTTGCAGGGTGAATATAAAACGGGAGCCCTGACCAGGTTCGCTCTCCACCCGGATCTTGCCATCGCTGTCCATCAGTTCGACCAGCTTTTTGCTGATAGATAACCCCAATCCGCTACCCCCGTATTTACGGCTGGTGGAGCTGTCGGCCTGACTGAAGGATTGAAACAGTTTGTCCTGCTGCTCCGCTGTCATGCCAATGCCGGTATCAGCTACACT
>DAOVTM010000308.1 GCA_030633145.1 Desulfobulbaceae bacterium | reverse complement strand
ACTGGTGCCGGAGGTCGGAGTCGAACCGACATGGGCGCAAGTCCCGCTGGATTTTGAGTCCAGTGCGTCTACCAGTTTCACCACTCCGGCATTGAAAGTGTATAGAGAAGTATGTAACCGCTTTTACCATGAATTGCAATGACAGTGTCATGGAACAGGAAAAAAACACCTTAAACTGATGCTCTTTTCGTGATGAACACTATAGACGAGACCGCATTATCACCCTATATCAACTTCTTCCAGTAATAGTACAGCCAGGAACCATATTCATAGAGTATCCAACGGATCTGTTTTCCATCCTGCCACCAGGAGTTTGGATTAAACTCATCAGTTGAGGCGGCAGCCGACTGGAGGGAGAATTGATGCCCGTGATAAGTGCGCCAGATATGTATGGCTCGTGCAGTGTGGGTTTTGCTGGTGGCAATGATCAACCGTTTCATGCCCAGCCGGTGCAGAGTGTTGGCAACCTGAGCCGCCTCGCTGACCGTATCGTATGCATCCGGAGCACTGATAGAGATGATGTCTTCCCGTGGTACTCCGTACAGTTCAAGCACCCTGATCCGGCCTTCATCCCAGGAACAGCAGGGTTCGTAGCCCATGGCCTCTAATTTTCTGACAGACTCAGTCTTGCGGTTGCCGTCAAGTATGACCTTATCTGCCAGCCCGTCTCCGTATATTTTCGCAGCCTCAATCAGGCGGTCATATATCTCAACCCCGGTGTTCAAAACCACCACCCCGTCCGCATGTTGCAGGTCATCATCGACAATCAGCAAGTTGGCAACCGGGGTAAGGAAGGGGTCGGGAAAACAGTATAGGATGCCGCCCAACGTCACACAGGTCAGCAGCAATATGAAGAAATTGCGCATTGATATACCCTCTCTCCTATGCGGCGCAGTGAACGCAGAGATTGCTCTCCGGCATGATCAAAATTCTGCCCACCGGGATGGGTTCGCCGCAGTCCACACAGATACCGAACTCCGGATCATCGATGCGGCCCTGTGCCTTATGGAGCAGGGTCAGCTTACGGCGGTTATCAGCCAGGGCAGCCTGATTTATGCTCAGGGTTCCGATGGCATCCATCCGCGACAGCCTGCCGATGGCGTTATCCGGGGCAATGGGTTTGGTCAACTTTTCGAGGTCAACAATATTGCTGCCAGTCTCGTCAATGGCCTGCTCGATCTTTTCCCTGATTTCTTTTCTCTGTTTTGTATCCATGTTTTCCATTGTTTTCTATTGTGTTACGTTAATTTCTTTCAAGTCTCTCAAGCCGAACGCAGGAGGAGCGCAACCCACTCGTCTTCATACAGAGTCTGCTCCAGCCTGAGTCCAGCCTGCCCATATACCTTGATGATGTTTTCCTCCTGCTCTCCTTGCAAAATTCCGGCCAGAACCAGCCAGCCCTGTTTTTCAAGCAGCCCGCTCATCTGTGGAGCCATTTCCACCAGTACTCCATGGATGATATTAGCACAGATCAGAGTAAATTCTCCCTCAAGCCCAGACAGATCCCTGCCTGAAACCGAAATAATCGATTCCAGCCGATTATGCGCAATATTATCGCCTGCCACCTGCACCGCCACTGGATCGTTGTCCGTGGCAATGACCTCCTTTGCACCAAACAGGGCAGCTGCCATTGCCAGGATACCGGTTCCGGTGCCGATATCCAGCACCCGGTCAACACGACCTTCCTGAAAAGAAGCCCGGATCAATGACAAAGCCAGCTTGGTAGAGGCGTGCTGTCCGGTACCAAAGGCCATGCCCGGATCCATCTCAATCACCAGTTCATCCCTCTGCCGGGCATACGTCTCCCAGCTCGGTTTGATGACCAGACCTGGAATAATGGCGAATGGTTTAAAGTACTGCTGCCAGGAGGTGGCCCAGTCTTCATCGTCCAGAAGCTGATACCCAAGTACAGGCGCAGGTTGCTCATAGATCTGAAAGAGATTGTTCAGCTCCTCTTGCACCCGCTGCTTTATCTCCTTCTGCTCCTGCGCTGTATCCATACCATCAAGGACAAAAAACGCATTCACCCCGCTGCTGCCGTGCTGTGGCGGGGTCTGTTCCACTCCAGAGCCGCTTAATACAGCCAACAGGTCAACAGCACCCTCTATGATCATTTCTGGACAGTCCAAGTGGATTTTCAACCATTTTTTGACCATTTTTTCTGGATCAAGATCGCTCATATTCCCTCATTGCCTATACACCAGTTTTATGGTATCATTTATTAGTTGTGCGTTGTGAGTTGTGAGTATTGAGAAAAAAACCTGCATAATCTCATAACTCAACACTCATAACTCACAACTCATAACTCAACACTCTCTACCGCAAACGGAGTTCCTACATGACACAAACCATCGAGTTCCTTCCCGATAACATAACCATAACCGTTGATAAAGGCGAGAACTTACTCAACGCAGCCGCCAAGGCAGGGGTCTATGTTCATGCCTACTGCGGTGGTGACGGAGTCTGCGGCAAGTGTAAGGTGGTGGTCAACAAGGGCGAGACCCGTTCAGACAAGGCCACCCTTAAGCAAGAAGACTGGGACAAGGGATACCGGTTGGCCTGCCTGACCTCGGTGGAGTCTGACCTTCAGGTAACCATCCCGGAGATGACCACCAAGAGCGGCAAGGCTCTCAAGGTCAAACCCAAGACCACCCGCACTATTTCTGCCAAGGCTCTGGATTCTCTGGTCGGAACCTGGAAGACTGACCCACCGGTGAGCAAGCTCTACCTGGAGCTGGATCCGCCCACCATGGAGGACAATATTTCAGACATGCAGCGGGTGATGCGGGGAATCAAGCTAGCCATGCCCGGTGACGTGCGGGAGACCTCCTACGACCACCCGGAGCTGATCAAACATCTTCCTCTGGCTCTGCGCGAATCAGACTGGAAGGTCACCCTCCTCCTGTTGCGCGGTAAGAACCAGGGTGAGACCTTTCGTATCATTGATGTGGAGGCCGGAGACACAACCTCCAAGCTGTACGGACTGGCAGTTGATATCGGCACCACCACCTGTTCCGGGGTCTTGATCGACTTGAATTCAGGAGAAATCCTGGCCGAGGCTTCCGGGTATAACGCCCAAATCAGCTACGGGGAAGATGTTATCTCCCGCATCATTTACGCAAGCAGGCCTGGTGGGTTACAGACCCTGCAGGGCAAGGTGGTGGAGACCATCAACACCATTATCGAGGATATCTGCCGCAAGATGATTATCTCTCCGGCAAATATTTCCTATATGATGGCCGCTGGCAACACGGTCATGTCCCATCTGCTGCTGGGCCTTGACCCCAGATATATCCGGGAATCTCCTTATGTTCCCAGCGTCAGCCAGTTCCCGCTTACTCCGGCAGCGGAACTGGGCATCCATGCCCATCCCTCCATGCGGCTCTTTCTCTATCCCTGTATTGCCTCTTATGTGGGTGGTGATATTGTGGCCGGTGTCCATGCCTGCCAGATGGCCAAGTCGGAAGAAATCAGTCTATTTATTGACATCGGTACCAACGGCGAGATCGTGGTGGGCAATAAGGACTGGATGGTCTGCGCGGCCTGTTCCGCCGGCCCGGCCTTTGAGGGCGGCGGTATCCAGTACGGAATGCGAGCCTCTAACGGTGCCATTGAAAATTTTCAAATTCATCCTGAGACCTTTGACCCGATGATCGTAACCATTGGCCGGATCAAGCCCTCGGGTATCTGCGGTTCAGGCCTGATCTCCATTGTCTCGGAGCTGCTGGAGGTCGGTGTTATAGATCAGCAGGGTAAATTCCGCCGCACTATTGAAAACGACCGCATCAGGGAGGGACGGGACGGCTGGGAGTATGTGCTGGCCTGGAAGCAGGACTCACTCATTGGCGAGGACATCGTCATAACCGAGGTGGATCTGGACAACCTGATGCGAGCCAAGGGAGCCATGTACGCAGGCTACCAGACCCTGCTGGAATCGGTGGGCCTGACCTTTGCAGACCTGGACAGGGTCATCATGGCGGGTAACTTCGGAGCCTATATCGACCTGGAGCGGGCAATCACCATTGGACTGCTGCCGGATGTGGATCGGGACATGTTCTATTACCTGGGCAATGCCTCCATGCTGGGCTGCCAGATCAGTCTTTCCAATGTGTATCGTTTCCGTGATCGGGTGCAGGTACGCACCCTGATGACCAATATGGAGCTTGCCGAGAACCCCGAGTTCATGCAGCATTATATGGCATCACTCTTTCTGCCCCATACGGACATGAGCCTCTTTCCTTCGGTGGAGAAAAAACTTTCGGAGATTAAACTCTCGGAGCGTTAAGCTGCCATGGATTACCTTGGACGGCTGCATGGCAGAGGAAGATGCTCTTAAATGGATCTGGCGTAGTTGCGAACACCGGTATGGATCCTATTAAATGGTGCGCACAGCGCACCTTCAACAACCATTTTTACAAGGAATACACCATGAAAAAAATACTGGCCTTTATTTCCCTCGCCCTACTGCTCTCCTGCCTGACCTTGGGATGCTCCAGCGATGAATCGCAAAAAAATACTGCTGTCGAAGCGGACAAGAACGCTGTAGAGCGGTTAAATGACCGGGTGGCTGAGAAAGCGGTCAACCAGATCAAGAAACCGATTAACAAGGCCAAAGCTGTTCAGGAAATGATGGATGCCAACAGCAAAAAAATAGACGAAATGAAAGAAGCGGTTGAGTAAGGCCGGGCTTACTTAGCCCGGCTCACAGCCTGCTGCGAAACCCCGGGGCTGTTCATCAGGAACAGGGCCAAATCAACATAAGGATCTCCGGCTAGCTGCTCGTCCAGGTCTTTCTTTTTCTTATTGCCCTTGCTGTCCTTTTCCTCGTCATCCTCATGCTCATCCAGAACACCGGCGGCTCTGGCCTCTTCTCTGGCCCGCTCAAGCTCTTCCCGCTCACGGATGACACCGGCCAGGTAATCAGCGGTCATGGTCTCCTCTTTGCGCTGTTTGGCCTTGAGGCTTTCCTCTTTGATTTTTTGAAATTTCTTATCTTCGGCTGCGTATTTTTCGCCCTGCTGCCGGGCAGCATTGACATCGAACCTGGCACCGTTCCAGGCAGTATAATCCACCCCGGTGACCTTGTCCCAGGGGAGAGAGTTATCCATGTACTGCTCACCGGTTTCCAGATGATCCAACATGCTGGGCAGGACAAGATCCGGCACGATTCCCTTGT
>DAOVTM010000401.1 GCA_030633145.1 Desulfobulbaceae bacterium | reverse complement strand
GCAAGCTGGCAGTATATCTTGGCAAAGGAGAAAAAATATCCATCTCGGCAGGTATCATGATTGCCCACCATAAAAAGCCGTTAAACCGGGTTATTGATCGTGCCCATCAACTCCTTGATAAGGCAAAAAAAGAAGGTGGGCGTAACACCTTTGCCCTGGAACTGGATAAACGCTCAGGAGGAGGCAGGACGTTTATGGCTGGCTGGCAGGATATGGACAGTGAAAACAGGGAAACCATTCTCTACCATTTTCTTGAAACAGCTCTTGCCCTGAAAACCAGTGAACAGGCGGCCATGAGCACATCCCTTGCCTATCGGCTGGCCATGTTTGAGGATGGTTTATTGCCGTTGATGGAAAATCAGCAGTTGCTTAGACGGTTTATTGGCAAGCAGTTAGATCGTTCATCCCTTGCAGATCAATTATCAAAAGAAGAGCGGCAGCAGAAAATGGAGAAAACAGCCACCCACGTAGCTGAGCTTCTTGCCCATCAGAACAGGGTTTATTCACAGGGGGAATGTTTGTATCAGGATAAAAAATATCGCAGATTACGGGCAGAATCTCTTGTGGTTGCCAATTTTATGGGACACTGCCGGGTTGAGCGGGAGGATGTTCAATGAATCGAAAGAGCAGGTTGGTTATTATAGGGGGTGATGTGAAAATCACCTTTTTCCTGGCGCGCTTGCCACAAGTCATAACTGGCTTGCATTCTAATCCACAAGTCAGCGGATTGACCAAAAAGCATCTCAAGGCGTATCGCCATCTGTGGATCAATTGCGGCTTTGCATTCCAGGATCAAGGAAAGCGTGTTGCTGCTTATATTGAGGCGTTGTGCGGTTTCGGAGACAGTAGGTCCAAGTGGAGCTATGACTTGATCGCGAAGAATTGCACCGGGATGAGCCGGATTATACATTGTCATGATTTTGTATCCTCAGTGATAATCTTCATAGTTGACAATTTCAACATCTGTACCTGTAAAGCGGAAAGTAATCCGCCAGTTGGCTTGAACTGTGATCGACCAGATATCGTTTCTGTTCCCTTTCAAGCGGTGCAAGTGAAAGCCGGGAAAGGTCAATTGCCCAGGCTCGGTTGCATTATCCAGGGCAGTAAGAATATGCTGCAATCTGTCAGCATGTCTTGGCTGAATACCAGCCTTGCTACCTGTGCGATAAAACTTTCCCAGACCTTTGTGAAGAAAACTTTGAATCATGGAATTATTGGCATCTTTCATTTGCCAGTTGACACTTTTCGCACAATCTGGTTCCCAAGCTCCAGCTTGGGAACTTATTTTTAGAAGCTCCAGCTTCTCGTAATAACCGGGAAGCTGGAGCTTCCGAGGCATTGTTCCCAAGCTGGAGCTTGGGAACCAGAAATTTTGTGGGAGCAAGGTATTGTCCAAAGTGTCAACTACTTTTGGCTCGAAATGAAGGATGCCCAATCTATCATCAAAAACTCTTTGCATTACTCAAGACATACTTTGTGACCGGCGGCATGCCCGAGGTCATTATGACCTTTGTCAATAATAGAGAGGATCCTTTAACCGCCTTTCGCCTTGCCAGAGAACTGCAAAGCCAGCTACTCTTCCATTATGAACATGATTTTTCAAAATATTCTAACAAATATGGTCCTCAAGCCAATCCTGAAGTCCTCTATGACCTGTTCCGAAAAATCCCTTTCCAGGTTGGGCGAAAATTCAGCATACTTCCGCTAATGGTCTCCCTCTGGGAGCTGAGATACATCATAAAAAATTCAAAACCATCTTCCTTGATACCGGCCTGATGGCCACGGCATGCGGTTTAAACTACCTTGATCTGGAGAGGATTGAAGATATTATACTGATCAACAATGGTACCCTGTGCGAACAGTTTATCGGTCAGCATCTCCTTTATAACAGAGAACTATACCGTGAACCGGAGCTATTCTACAGGGCCAGAGAGCAGAGAGGATCGTCTGCGGAGGTGGATTATCTTATCAATAGCGGAACAACAATCATTCCAGTGGAAGTAAAGGCCGGTAAAGGGAGCAGCCTCAAATCTTTGCAGATGTTTCTCAAAACAAAACAACTGACAACGGGTCTGCGTTTTAACAGTGAGCCCCCATCATTGCTCAAAGCAAAGACCGTGCTGGCAGGCGGAAATAACTTTCCCTGGCAACTCCTGTCGTTACCGTTGTATATGGTTGGACAAGCGAGACGATTGCTCGCAGATATTGAGTAGGGAAGATCACCTTACAGTAGAAAAGAGCAGTTCATGTTTTTTTAAAATACTGCGATTAAAACTCTCCGGCAATCCCCCCCAATCAAAGGCCTGCACCAATATAGGGATATTGGATTCGTACAATGCCTCCTTAAATCGTGCCATCTCGCCCCACGGCAGCCTTGTTCCATCTGGAGTACGAATTACCACGTCAAGGTCGCTGCCTTCGTGGTTGTCACCGTTTACCCTGCTCCCATACGCCAGAATCTCGACCGGGGAATGGAAACAATCCTGTGCGATACAACAAATTGCGTCCTGATATTGTTGGGGCAGGTCAAGCATTTTACGAAGCTGACCCTCCAGTATTTTTAAAAGTAGCCATGGCAGTAGCCACCATACCGGCAACATCGGTAAGGTTCCCAGGCAGGATCATGGTATTATTCTCCTTGGCCAGTTTTCCGAATTCCTCAATATACTTCTTGGCAACATCCAGCCTGGCAGCCTCGTGTCCGCCTGGTTCTGCAAGTGCCTTGCCAACCTTCTGGATACCGGCAGCGGTCGCGGCAGCCACCTTAAGGATCTCCTGGGCCTTCCCCTCGGCCTCGTTGATCCGTTTCATCTTTTCACCCTCAGACAGGGCAATGGCCTCGGCCCGCTCACCGGCGGCTCGGTTGATCATGGACTGTTTGTCTCCCTCGGAACGGGCAATCTCCGCCCGTTTTTCCCTTTCAGCCCGCATCTGTTTCTCCATGGCCTCCAGCACTGACCTGGGTGGCTGGATATCCTTGATCTCATAACGCAGCACCTTGATGCCCCAGTTCTGAGCCGCATCATCCACGGCATTAACTACCTGCTGATTGAGGGTCTCCCGGGCCTCAAAGGTGTTGTCCAGAGAGATCTTGCCGATGGCGGAACGGAGCGAGGTCTGAGCTAGCTGGGAGGCGGCAAAATGGTAATCATCAATACCATAAGCAGACTGACGGGTATTCATCACCTGGATATACATGATTCCGTCCACCTCCAGGGTGACGTTATCCGCAGTGATACAGGTCTGCCCGCCAATATCAATGGGCTGCTCCTTCAGGCTGCGCTTATAGGCAATGCGGTCAAGGAAGGGGATCAGGATATGAAACCCGGCTCCGAGACTGGTTCTGTATTTCCCCAGCCGTTCAATGACAAACTCATTACGCTGCGGCACGATTACCGCAGTTTTCCAGAGAATAACAACGATAAAAATGATTAGGACAATAACACCAATTAACAGATTACTCATTTTCTCTCTCCTTTGCCGCAATGCGGACGGTAACAATCAGATTCTTCTTTTCCACTATTGACACAACCGTATTCTTTGCAATGGGTTCATCGGCCCTGGCATTCCAGTACGAGCCTCCATACTGAATCCGCCCCATGGCAGGCGGCTCTATGGCATCGATCACCACGCCACTGCCGCTATGTTCCTCCATGTTGACCGAGTCATCCTGCTCAAGAGTAACCCCGGAAAAAGTCGAACGAAGCCGTGTTCTCAGCAGCACCAGGGTGACCAGGGAGCAGGCAATAAAAATGATCAACTGGCTGGTAAGCGATATATCGGCAACAGCCAGAACCAGAGCCACGCACCAGGCACCTGCTCCCAAAAAAAAGATAATGAATCCGGGGATAGTCAGCTCCATCAGGAAAAAGCCGATACCCACCAGAAACCAGATTAAAACTGGTGAAAAAATCATGAAATACTCTC